>DATKXE010000275.1:0-3648 GCA_035529195.1 Anaerolineales bacterium | reverse complement strand
AACGCGCATTAAGCGGCACATCTCAGGAATGGTCAATAAAAGACGAAATCATTCATATCGCAGCCTGGAAAGGGATTATGTGCGAACGGTTTCGGGCTTTCCAGGCAGATCAGATCCCACCCGCATATGACGATTGGGATGCGGTCAATGAAGAACTGTTTCTACGCCACAGGGATGATTCTTGGTCTGAAGCGCTTGATTACCTTGAACTTACCTACAGCCAGCTGGTTGAGCAAATTCAATTCATCAATGAAGAAGATCTAATGGACCCCCAGCGTTATCCCTGGTTGAACGGGCGATCCCTTTGGAAGCACACCCTCCATAATGGCTATTTCCACCCGCCCTGGCATATCGCGTTATCCTACGGTAAGCGCGGCGACCCTGGCCTTGGCAGCCAGCTGATGGAAGAGGTCACCCTCCAAATGCATGCCCTGGATGATTCTTCAACCTGGCAGGGACAATCTACCTACAACCTTGCCTGTTTCTATGCATTGAGCGGTGATAAAGAGAAAGCAATTGACAGATTAAACCAGGCTTTTTCCTTGAACTCGGACATGATCGCGTGGTCTCTGGAGGATAGCGACCTGGTCTCAATCTGGGATGATCCCGGTTATCGAGCTTTGGTTAAGCAATGGAAATCCAAGAAACAGGAAGCAGCTAGCAAGGTTGATTAATTTCTACCAAACAGGCGTGGCCGGCAATCGATATTTGGCATAGGACGCGGTTTAGAGGTGAGACTAATGGATTTTGATAGCTACCGAGAAAATTTTTTTACCAAACCCACGCCTGCTCCGCGATTTGAATTCCTGGGGCTGCACGGCACTACGCTGTTCTTCAGGGATTACGAAGCTGCAATCAAATACTACACCCAAGTGCTTGGAGAGCCGGCTTATGTGGAAGGCAAGAGAACTCGCGGTTGGCGGTTAGGGAATACCTGGCTGACCTTGCTTAAAGGAGAAGCGGGGAATCCTCAGAATATGGAGTTGAATATCATCATGCAGACTCCTGACGAGGCTGACCGGCTGCAAGCCGCGTTTATCGAGGCCGGAGGGGTGGGGGAACCACCATCTGACGAGCTCATGTATGAGCCAGTTCGTTTTTGTCCCGTGCGAGATCCTTTTGGTACCAATATATTAATCATCTGCCCCTTGGCACAGGTTTAAACCTGGCAATCAGAAATGAATGCCGAGTCTGCATGCAAATTCAACACGGACAGTGTGCGGGAGATCATAGGTAAATCCTGGTATTCTTTGTAGATTCAATCTTGTTGGGGTGATTGGGCGCAGCGGAAGCCAGCATGGTCGACAGTATCATTGGGTCCCATGTGGGTACGCAGAGCACTGCGCACATGATCAGGACTGGCGTGCCACGACCCGCCGCGTGCCACCCGCCGGGAGCCCGTTTGAGGACCGCTTGGATTCAATTGATCCTGCTCTGAATAAGCGCCGTTCCAATCGGCGACCATCTCCCACACATTTCCGGCCATGTCTAACGCGCCCACCCAGCTGGCACCCAGAGGGTAGCTGCCCACGGGTGCAGATCCGGCATAACCATCATCAAACTGCTCATCCCTTTTGTTCAATGTGCAGTTGCTGTCGCAGTAATTAAGCAGCGTTCCCTCAAACTCATCTCCCCACGGGTAGGCATTTCTCTCGGGTCCACGGGCAGAATATTCCCACTCTGCTTCGGTGGGCAATCGCACCCCGGACCACTGGCAGTAAACCGCCGCTTGACTCCAGGTGACACATACCACCGGGTAGTGATCGCCCTCGATTTCACACTTGACTGGCTCACATACACCGTCTTGTTCACATTTCAGGTATTGCCTGCTGGTCACCTCGGTCTTGTCGATCCAAAAGCTAACGAGTATTACTGAATGCAAAGGCATCTCAACTGAAAAATAACCGCGTGCGCAGTTGGTGCCATAGGCTAAACACTGCTGGAGAGCCAAATCGACATCCTGTTCATCGCTCCCCATCACAAAATCACCTCCCGGGACATACACAATTTCCATCCCATCCAATGGCCGGATTATTGTGTCTCCTAAAACCGGATCTGGCGCGGGAGGGGTCACTGGTTGCTCCTTGCCAGCGGTACTTGTTGGTTCTGATATGGTGGTGGGTTGTGTTGGCGCCTGCTCATCCGGATTAAATGTCAAATTAGGGGTTGCACCTGATTGACACCCAGCAATAATAACGGTGGTCATAGCGGTAAGCAGTGACAAACGTACGGATATATTCACCAAAAACCTCCCAATATCTCAGGTTTGCTTTGTTTAGTGGGTAATCGAACTAGCGGCATCCGAAAAATCATTCTCCTGATTTTTATACGCAAATCACTGCTGAAGAGTTCAAAACCCAGGAGTGAAGTGAATCACTTTTCTGTATCAGGCACACAGAATTCCTATGGTTAAGAACCGGCCGTTTAAATATATAATAGCTATGAAGGTTATTGGAGACTATTTCGCAAAAACTTTCCAAAAACACAAATCTTCCGTGTTGCGCAGATCAAAAATATTATTGCATGGAGGTTCGATTTGAGCAGATCAACTCTCTTCCCGATTTTCGCTTTCCCGATCATTCTTGCCTTTGGGATCCTGCTGATTCCAGTTAACCCTGATTACAAAAACCATGCTCTAGCTGTTCAAGCAGTTGCGCAAACTGAACGCTGGTTTGCCGGGCATCTCATCTCAGCGATCGCTTTCGGCTTTAGCATTTGGGCTGCCAGAGAAATTCTGGGGAAATTACCCAAGGCTCCCTGGTACACCCTGATATTTATTGCCACAGGGGCTGGACTTTATGCAGCTGGTTTGGGAACAGATGGCATTGCTCCGATAGCGGTAATGGCTTCTGGGGAGTCAGCGGTGGTTTTCTTTGACGGCAGCGGTTGGTGGGTCAGTGGGGTGTTTATGGCAGCTACATTATTCTTTGGGATTGGTCTATTCATCGTCATCAGTAATTCAATCCAAGATCATTTAGTAGAAGGCATCTGGCGCTATTTTATCTTTGTTTGTGCCCTGATATTTGTGTCAGCTCCAGCTATCCCTTCGGGATGGGGGTTGTATGGAGTTGCAATTGCAGCTGTGGGCATTTTTTTCCCAATTGGGATTTCTATTCACGAACTGACCTGATATTCCAGTGGTTTCCTAGTGCAAAAATTATTAATTTTTTGCCTGGCTCAGGCATAAGTATTTCTGCATAACAAGCTGATAAGCATCTGAACCGGAGATTTATTGAAAACTCAAAATATTCTTCCTGTACTGCTCTCGATTCTTGTAATCATCGTGGTCGCTGTGCTGGAGAAGCTAAGTAAGTTCGCTGCTGCCATATCTGCCACTATGCCGATCGGCGCCACCCTTGCCATATAGATCGTCTACTCTGCAAACAGCGGAGATCAACAGACAATGAAGGATTTTAGTGTTGGCTTATTAATGGGTATCATACCTTCAATCGGATTTCTGATTGCAGCCCTTCTTTCTTCAAAGAGCCGGATTGAAACTTGTACCCTTGCTGTTGGTTGGGTATTTGGTGTGGGGGGCGTTACTGGGATTGATTATCCTGCTTAGAAAAGCCCTTGGCTTTTGAGCCGCAGGAATCTAATACTACACGCAGGAGATTTGATAAGGGGGGGATAATGCAGACTCGGTAG
>DATKXE010000274.1:0-3371 GCA_035529195.1 Anaerolineales bacterium | reverse complement strand
TTCCCGCGCCAGCAGGACCACGGGTGCTCGGGTTCATATTGGCTGTCTTCCTCTCAGGCCTGGAATGAGCGGTTAAAATTTGTTCAGATTAAGCAATTCTCGCTCAGAGGTGCTGCAGATTACATCTCTGAGCTTTCCATTTAAGTCTGGATTAACGATTGAAGGTAGGGCACATCCCACTTTCTTTCTTCTTGTATAATCAACTTTGCATTAGGTTCTGCATTTGAAAATCATTCAACAGTGAGTATCTTCCCAGGAGTTATATGCGCAGCGAAGGTGAAATGCTGGATCTGATCCTGGATACCGCCCGGGGTGATGATCGCATCCGGGCGGTGATCTTGAATGGTTCGCGTGTCAATCCCAATGCACCGTGCGATCCATTTCAGGATTTTGACGTAGTCTACCTGGTCACCGATATGGCCCCCTTCAGGCACAACATCGAATGGATCCAGCGCTTCGGCGAGCTCATGATCTTGCAGATGCCTGAGGATATGCAGGACCCACCCCCAAACCAGGATGGCAGCTATTCCTACTTAATGCAGTTCAGCGACGGCAACCGCATAGACCTGGGACTGTACCCGCTCGAAGAACTAGCTCAGCTGACGAAAGATAGTCTGACAATAATTCTCCTGGACAAGGACGGGATAATCGAACCGCTGTCCCCTGCAAACGACAGCAATTACCTTCCTCAGCCGCCCACAGCCAAGGCATTCGCTGATTGCTGCAATGAGTTCTGGTGGGTTTGCCCTTATGTCGCCAAGGGTTTGTGGAGAGGGGAAATCCTGTACGCAAAATATTTCCTTGATCATTATGTGCGCGACCAGCTGATGAAAATGATAGTCTGGTATGCGGGTCAAAAGACACAATTTTCCAAAGACCCGGGCAAACATGGGAAATACCTCCAGCAATACTTGGAGCCGGAATTATGGGAGAGGCTGCTGGGAACGTACTCGGATGCTGGTTACGAAAATACCTGGGAAGCACTGTTTGCAACCGGCGATCTGTTCCGGGAAGCAGCTGCACAGGTGGCCGCAACTAATAATTTTGATTACCCGCACGGGGATGATCAGCGAGTAAGCGCACACCTCAAACATATTAAAGATTTACCCAAGGATGCAAAGGAGATATACTGATGAAGGATGCGCTACCAGCCCAGATTGATTTGCTGATAGCTGTTGGTATGATTTAGGAGGGACTCTTTGGTTAGAATCATCATTGGAATATTCTTTATTCTGCACGGTTTCGTGTATTTATTGTTCTTCGGCCAGAGCCTGAGGTTGTTTGAACTGCGGCCCGGCATGGTTTGGCCGGATGACTCATGGCTGTTCTCCAGGTTTCTTGGAGAACAGGCGACGAGATGGCTGGCAAGCATTACCTTCATACTGGCGGCTATCGCTTTCGTGGCAGGTGGGATAGGATCGATCCTGGGGCAGGCTTGGTGGCGTCCGATCGTGGTGGGTGCTGCCATTTTTTCTTTTGTGATCAGCGTGCTTTTCTGGGATGGGTGAAGGCAGCAATTAGGTGCTCAGGGTGGAATTGGTCTGCTGATCAACCTGGTGATTCTAGCTGTCCTGCTCATTCAGCAGTGGCCCAGCCTGGGATAATCTCTCCGCTTCACACCGGGCAGTACTTTAAGAAAGGGGAAAACATGGTGCGCCACTTCATTATAGATACGGACACCGCTTCCGATGATGCGGTCGCGTTGGTTATGTCCATGCGCTACCCTGGAGTAAAGATTGAGGCCATCACCGTTGTGGCTGGCAACGTGCCCGTCGACCAGGGGGTTCAAAATGCGCTCTACACGGTAGAACTATGCCAGCAGGCGATTCCCGTCTACCGCGGTATGGCCTCCCCGATGAACAGACCCCTGGAGACCGCCCAATACGTTCACGGAGAAGATGGCATGGGGGACATCGGCTTACCGCTCTCCGGCCGTCAACCAGCCGGTGAACAAGCGTTCGACGTGTTTATTGAAACCATCCACCGCTTTGCAGGGGAAATCACGCTGGTGACACTCGGGCCGTTGACCAACGTCGCCACCGCCCTTCAGTAGGACCCCCTCATTGCCCCCGCGGTGAGCGAGTGCATCATCATGGGTGGAACAGGCCAGGGACACGGCAATATCACGCCAGTCGGTGAATTCAATTTCTAGGCTGATCCAGAAGCTGCCAAAATCGTCTTTGAATCGGGCATGAATATCAAAATGGTGGGCTGGGACGCGCACCTACGCCGTTCTCGATCCAGAAAAAACAACTAATTTACGAGGCTTCGACACGCCGCTGGCCGCGTTTTGTGTGGATATACAGGCTACCTTGATAGATTTCGCCATGCACCAATCCAAGCTGCCGGGTTTCGATTTACCGGATCCCATTGCAACCGCCATCGCACTGCGGCCTGAAGTCGCCACCGAGACCAAATCCCTGTTCGTCGCCATCGAAGCACAAAGTGAACTGTACCGCGGACAGTCGGTGGTGGATCATTTTGGCGTTATGGGCCAGGAGCCCAATGCTGAAGTTGTGCTCAAAGCCTCCCGAGAACAGTTCTGCCAAATGCTCTGTGACTCGGTTCGCAAGGTAGGAAGGTTCTAAAGTGAAAGGGGACCTGCAATGAAATTTGATCACCTTCCCAAAGTTGAACTGCACCTGCATTTGGATTGTTCGCTCAGCTACGCAGTTGTCTCCCAGATTGATCCATCGATCACAATTGAAACATACAATTCAGATTTCATTGCACCAGCGAAATGTGAGAATCTGAGAGATTACCTCACCCGTGCTCCCAGCAGCTACCCGCTCATGCAGACCGAGGAGCAGCTGCGCCTGGTGACGCTGGACTTGTTTGAGCAGCTGCGCAGGGACAATGTAATCTATGCAGAGATTCGATTTGCCCCCCTGCTGCACACCGATGAGGGACTTTCAGCCCACGAAGTCGTTTCCAGTGTAGAAGCGGCAACAGCTGAAGCTGTGCGAAGCACTGGAATTGAAGCACGGATCATCCTCTGCACACTGCGCTTTTTTTTGGAAGCCCAGAGTCTTAAAACCGTGAAATTGGTCGAGGATTTTGGCGGCACTTATGTGGCCGCATTTGATATTGCGGCGGATAAACCAGGCAATGTGATTGATGCCCACATCTCAGCCTTTCAGTACGCCCGGGACAATGGTATTCCTTACACTGCACACGTTAGAGAAACACGCGGCATAGAGAATGTCTGGGATACCCTGGAACATTTCTCTCCAACCCGCTTCGGCCACGGCGTATGCAGTATCGAAGACCCGGCGCTGCTCGAACTCCTGCGGGAACAGCAGATCCATCTTGAGGCCTGCACAACCTGCAATGTGCAGACCGATTGTTATGACACCTATGCCGATCACCCC
>DATKXE010000273.1:0-2838 GCA_035529195.1 Anaerolineales bacterium | reverse complement strand
TCAAGAAAGTCCAGGGCTTATCTATTACCACAATTGAAGGCCTCGGCACACCTGAAAACCTGCACCAACTGCAGCAAGCCTTTATTGAAGAGCAAGCTTTCCAATGCGGTTACTGTACTCCAGGTATGATCATTGCTGCCCAGGGTTTGCTCAACCAGGTGCGCTATCCAACCGATGCCGAAATTCAAGCCTCCCTTGAAAAGAATCTTTGCCGCTGCGGCGTGTATGACCGCGTGCGCAGAGCGATCAAACTGGGTATTGGGCGCCCAGATCCAGCACCAAAATTTTATATCCTGAATCAATTTGAGGACGAGGATTATCAAAGTTCGCCACCCGGAGCCAGTGAACTTCCAAATATCCTGCTGCAAAATCCTGATCTTGATTCCTGGATCCGGATTAATCCGGACGGCACGATCACAATCTACACCGGTAAAGTGGAGCTCGGACAGGGGATTAAAACCGCAGTGGCACTGATCGCGGCTGAGGAATTAGACGTCGATCTGCATAGAATTCAGATGGCGCCAACCGATAGTGATTATTCACTCGATGAAGGATTAACAGTCAGCAGCAAGTCCCTCGAGACCAGCGGAGAGGCAATGCGCTGGGCAGCTGCTGAAGCCAAACAAATCATGCTCTCGGTAGCCTTCGAAGAACTGGAAGCCCCGCTTGATCGCCTGGAGGTGATTGATGGCACCATCCGTGATCCGGTCAGCGGGAGAAGCACGAATTATTGGCAGCTGTTTAGCGGACGATCTTTCGAGCGCCAGGTGACCGGCTCTACACAGCCAAAAACCGCAGAGCTATATACGCTACTGGGAAGAGCCAACCAGCGTTTAGATGCAGCTGCTAAGGTAAGCGGTCGTACAACTTACGTCCACGATCTGGACCTGCCCGGCATGGTTCACGGGCGTGTACTGCGACCACCAAACCCCAACTCACAATTGGTTTCCGTCAGCGAGCAAATGATGGATGACATGGCGGGGTTGCTCAAGATAGTCCGTGATGGCAGCTTCCTGGCAGTTATCTGCGAGCACGAGCACCAAGCAGTGGAGGCGCTCGAGTGTTTGAGGCAGGCATCGCAGTGGAATGACCCAGGTCAGCTTCCAGATCAGGAAAAGCTCTATGAAGACCTGCTCTCCCAGCCCGGCCAATCATACCTGGTCAAAGATGGCACACCTGTTGAAGGAAATATCCCATTGATTAAGACCCCACCCAGCACAGAAGAGACTCTGAAAGCGACGTATTTCCGGCCTTTCCAGATGCATGCTTCGCTCGGTCCTTCGGCAGCAGTTGCGCACATGGACACTGGAAAGCTAACCCTCTGGGTGCACAGCCAGGGAGTTTACCCCATCCGGGCGGCAATCGCCCATGTGCTGGGCATGAAAATAGATGATGTGCGCGTGATCCACATGGAAGGCGCCGGTTGTTATGGTCACAATGGTGCGGATGATGCCGCCCTGGATGCAGCCCTGCTGGCTCAAGCCTATCCGGGAAGACCGGTATCCCTAAAGTGGACCCGTTCTGACGAGCATACCTCGGAACCATATGGACCAGCCATGGTCATGCAATTGCAGGCCAGCCTGGATGCAGGGGGCGCAGTGATCGATTGGAATCACGATGTGTGGAGCTACCCTCATTTCGGCCGTGCCCGGGCAGGCAGCAGATCCTCTGGTTTGCTGGCAGCCTGGCACCTGGATGATCCGTATTTAAAGCCACTGCCCCAACCCGTATTAGGACCTCATGTAGGAGGTCATCGCAACGCTGATCCGCTGTACTCCTTCCCTCGAAAAAGGATCGTGAAGCATTTCGTCCCTCAAAGCCCGCTGCGAACTTCAGCGCTGCGTGGGTTAGGTGCCTATGCGAATGTATTTGCGATCGAATCCTTCATGGATGAGCTGGCTCATGCAGCTGGCAGCGACCCGATTGAGTTCCGCCTGCAGCACCTCCAGGACAAACGCGCCCAGGCTGTGATCCGAGCAGCTGCTCAAAAAGCGGGTTGGCAACCAAACATGCGAAATCGAACAGATGGGCGAGGTCGAGGGATCGCTTTCGCCCAATACAAAAACAGGCAATGCTATTCCGCGCTGGTTGTCGATCTCGAGGTCGACCGGGAAAGTGGGCAAGTAAACCTGGAGAGAGTGATCATCGCAGCTGATGCTGGTCAAATCGTGAGTGCAGATGGATTGAGCAACCAATTGGAGGGCAGCTTTACGCAGGCTGCCAGCTGGACCTTGAACGAGCAGGTGAACTATGACCAACAGGGCATCACCAGCCGAGATTGGGACACCTATCCGATTCTGAATTTTCCCCAAGCTCCAAAAATCGAGACCGTGCTACTCAACCGCCCGGGATTGCCTTTCCTGGGAGCAGGTGAAGCAGCTCAGGGACCTGCACCAGCTGCGATCGCCAACGCGATCTTCGATGCAGTCGGGATTCGTTTGCGAAAAATCCCCTTCACCCCCGAGCGGGTCAAAGCTGCTCTGCTGCAGAACTAAGATGATAGTTGGCGGCTGCCTGACCTGCTTCCGAAATGATGCTACACCAAAATACAGAAATTTTTAGGTGAACAAGAAAAATAATTCGATTTGTTTGACAGATTGAAAAAAGTATCTGCTCGAACGGGCAGATACTTTTAGATTACCTGACATCACTTGAACAGTGGGTGGGCTTATGCCTTCTTTCCTGTGTCATTAACTTTCTTCTTCTTCTTAGCCTTCTTTTTTTTCTTGGCTGGTTTTTGGGCAGCCTCTTCTCCTGGTATCAAAGCTACCACTTCGATTTCCACCAGCGCTTGTAATGGTAAGGCGCTCACGGCAACGGTTGAACGAGCCGGCTTTC
>DATKXE010000272.1:0-2447 GCA_035529195.1 Anaerolineales bacterium | reverse complement strand
TCTGACCACCATGGCTCCCGCCATATTAGTCCTCGCAGGCGGGTATTTCGTCGGGGGTGCCCTCGGCGACCGGCTCTTTAAGCGCACCCCGCGCGGCAGGCTTTTCGTTGCCATGTTTGGTGTGCTCACCGGTGCCATCCTGTTTTCCATCACCCTGGCAGTCCCGGTTGAAAACCAGACCTTTTTCCTGGTGATGATGATAGTCTCCGCCCTGTTTATTCCCTTTTCATCACCCAACGTGATCTCAACCGTGTACGATATCACCCTGCCGGAAGTGCGCAGCACAGCCCTGGCGATCCAGTATTTCATCGAAAATGGCGGCGCGGCCCTGGCACCCCTCATGGCCGGCTTTATCGCCAGGAGCTACTCTCTGCATGTCGCCATCCTCACCATTTGCCTTTCCGCCTGGCTGATCACCTCTATACTGCTGGCTTTCACCGCTTATCTTGTCCCGCAGGACATCAAAACGCTGCGCGATCAAATGGAAGAAAGGGCCCAGATCGAACGGGACCGGGCAGCTCAAAGCGGCCTGACCGAGGGAGTCTGATAATTTTGAACCTGCCGCTAATTGGGATCACAGCTTGAACAAACCAGAAGTAAACTGGCGGCTTTGCCAGGCTTGCGACCCCTGTGAGGCTCGCCTGGTGTGCAAGGTCAAGGCGATCGTCAAGATTGATCCCGGTGATCCGGTATTCATCGAGCCGTCTCTCTGCAGCAGCTGTCAGAACTGCCTGCCAGCCTGCACCTATGGTGCTATCGCTCTGCCCCATTACCAGGATATGCGCATCTAACCGGATTGAAGGCTGGGTACTCAACAACCAATCGCTCAACACTACCTACCTCAAAATTGGTAAAAAGATACCTCTCCAAGGCGATGCACATCGGACCAGGATCGGTTAAATTTAGGCTGGTTACCCAGCAAAATAATTTGTTTATCGAAATGGAGTAATAAAATCGTTACTTCTGCGTTTTATATTTAAAGGGTGTCATATTCACCATGTGTTGTTGCCAATCAAATTACCAGAGCATATGACCAGTCATCAAAATCTCTCTCGCCGTGATTTTCTGCGCTTTGCCGGGACCAGCCTCGGGGCTTTTCTGCTTCCAATCCAGGATCTCGAGGATTCCATTCCCGGTATTGCCTGGCCGATCCTGCGCATGGACCAGGTGCCGAACCAGATCCAGGAGATCCTGGACCGGGTTCCGAACAACATGGTCACCAGAGATGGTCGTCTGTACTTGATGGACTCAGCTCGGAATAAAAACGGTTATGTGCCGCTCGCCCAGACCCAGTGGAACAGGGAAAACAGCTTTCCTAGCGACCGGCTTTACAAAACGGTTCCCTGGGGCATCGTGCTGCACTGGTATGGCGACCGGGAGAATTATGATAAAACCATCACCGGCTACCTGCGCGGTTTCAACAGCTTGCGTGAGGTGGATGGAGAGGAAACCCGCACCAGCTCCCATTTCCTGGTCGACGGGGATCCGCCAACCATCGATTCTGAAGCAGGTGAATCCCAATTCGGCATATTACAGACCCAGAAGCCCCATGCCAGCGGTACACCCTACGTCTCCTCCCACATCAGCGGTCTGGATTACGAAGCCCACAAAAATCGCAGGCAGTACTTTGTGCGCGCCCAGTACCATCTAGGTTATGAAGAACCTGGTGCGGGTTCAATTTTGCAGAACTGGTTTGACGGGGGCCAGGATATCGATCCCAATATGCGCACTATCTCTATCGAGATGACCGGCTATGATTACGAGAGCCTGCAGCATTTCCCCTCCAAGCAGAAGATCGCCAACGTTGTCTCGTTGATCTGGGCATTGATGAGGCGCTACAATGTCTCGGCCAACAACCTGTTCGGGCATAACGAGATCCAGCTCAACAAACCTGACCCGGGCAAGAAGTTTATGGCTTTGATTCGCTTCCTGATCGGGGCCAAAGCCATGCTGGATAACGATCCCCGCATGAACCAGCTGGTATTCGGCAACTTCCTTTACGAGCAGCTGGACACCCTGCAGGCGGTCAAGCGCTACTTCAAGTATGTGTATGATTACCTGCTGATGATCAGCAAGCCCAGCATGGTTTACCAATGGGAAGGACAGAGTGGTTACTGGTTCCTGAGCGATTTGCTGGACAACCAACCCGGGGGTATGGCCATCAGCCGCAGATTTCGCTCTCCTCTATTAGGAGAATTTTCCAGTCCCGGCAGGCTGTTCACCTCGCCGGAAAATCATGAAGGCATCGATTTGCACCGCGGGATCAAAACGCTCGACAGGAACGATCCGGAACAGAGGCAGGCATTTCTGGCTGCAAATGGCGAGTGCATTTACCTGGGCGAGTTCAGCGGCTGCTGCGGAGGGTTATCCGCCATCTTCCGCCACCGGCAGCTCAACGGCAGCCAGGTGCTCACCGTATACGGTCATCTTGAACAGGTGAACGATCT
>DATKXE010000271.1:0-6002 GCA_035529195.1 Anaerolineales bacterium | reverse complement strand
ATCCTCACCCGCTGGAAATAGGAGACATAGAAAATCTCCATCATGACAATCATCAATATTTTGCTCGCTCTCCTGTTCTCCTTCTATTCAACCAGTGCAGGTTTTCAAGAAGAACAGCTCCAGATAAGCCTGAAACGAAATTGGGGGTACTCATCCGGTACCGGCAGAATTCAGGGTACCTTCACCATTCGAACAAGTGGACCTGATGATTTAGCCCAGGTTGTTTACTTCCTTGATGACCAGGTGCTGGGTGACACACATGAAGAGCCCTTCAATCTGCAGTTCAACACGGATAATTTCACCCTTGGTGCTCATCAGCTGCGTGCCACGGGACTCACGGCAAGCAATACTGAGCTAAGCTCCAACATCATCCAAGTTGAATTTGTTTCTGCTGACGATAGTTGGCAGGCAGCGACTAATATAATCGTACCCCTGGTAGTGGTGATATTAGGCGCATTGGTATTGGCTATCATAATTCTATTGATTTTCACACGTGGTAAGAAAGACTTACTGCCGCCAGGCGCGCCGCGTAAATACGGTCATTATGGCGGTGCTATCTGTCCAAAATGCTCGCGCCCGTTTAGCAGGCATATCTATGGTTTAAATTTAGGCCTGGTCAAGTTCGACCGCTGCCCTTATTGCGGCAAATGGAGCCTTGTCCGGCGAGCTTCAAGAGACGAACTGGAAGCTGCTGAAGCCGCAGAAATTGGTGCAGCCGAAGAAGGTTTCTTTTCTCCATACAGGTCGAAAGAAGGTGACCTGCGGCAAGAAATCGAAGATTCACGATTTGAAGACCTGTAGCATGACCGCTATACGAAATTGGCTTCATTGCCTCATTATTAGGGAGCATACACACCAAAACCCGGGTTGATCTCAACCCATGGTTACCAAACCCAATGAAAATTAAGCCAATAATGTCAGGACTTATGTATAATAGATCAGTGACAGTTAGCACTAGGCTCAAATCGTTAATATATTGATAATGAAGGTAGTAAATATCGTCCTGTTGATTATGTGTGCGTTTATTGGAGGTAAGTGAATGCCCATAAAGGGATGGATTGAAGTCGATGAACTCTACTGCAAAGGCTGCGATTTGTGTGTCAATGCCTGTCCACAAGAAGTGATCAGCCTTGACCTGCATCGCCTTACTCCCAAAGGCTATCACCCGGCCTACCTGAGCTCAGAGGGCTGCACCGGATGCGCAATTTGCGCTATCGTATGTCCGGAAGCAGCCCTTACAATTTACCGAGAAGTGCCTGCCAAGCGCGTAAGAGCTGCAGCATAGGAGTGTTCCCATGGTGAAAGAACTGCTCAAAGGCAATGAAGCCATTGCTGAAGCAGCTGTCCGCTCCGGTTTAGAAGCTTATTTTGGATACCCGATCACACCCCAAACAGAATTACTGGAATGGCTCTCCAAAAGGATGCCCGAGCTGGGTCGCACCTTCTTGCAAGCAGAAAGTGAATTAGCTGCGATAAATATGGTTTACGGTGCAGCCTGTACCGGTGCCCGGGTGATGACCTCCTCCTCCAGCCCTGGGATTAGCTTGATGATGGAAGGCATATCCTATATCGCAGGTACACAGGTTCCGGTGGTATTGGTCGATGTGATGCGTGGCGGACCCGGTTTAGGCAATATCGCCCCCTCCCAAGGAGACTATAACCAGATCGTTCACGGTGGTGGACATGGAGATTTCCACCCTATCGTGCTCGCTCCAGCCAGTATACAAGAAGCGATCGATATGACTGCGGATGCTTTTCTATTAGCAGAAAAATACAGATCGGTGGCTGTTGTCCTCATCGATGGGAGTATCGGCCAGATGATGGAACCGGCAGAATTACCTCCCATGCAACCCATGAGAAAGCACAAACCCGAATGGGCAGTCACCGGTGCAAAAGACCGCGAGCGGCGTATCCTAAGTTCGATTTATATCGACCCTGAAGAAGAAGAGCAGCTGAATTTCCAGTTACTTAAGCGTTGGAACGAGATCGAAGCCAATGAGCTGCGCTATAAAGAGTATTTTATGGAGAACTCAGAGCTGGTGGTAGTCGGCTTTGGCACCGCAGGCAGGGTAGCGCTTTCTGCTGTGCGAGCCGCGCGCGCTGAAGGCATCCCTGTTGGTTTGCTGCGACCGATAACAGTCAGCCCCTTTCCCTATGCTCGCATAAAAGAGCTGACCGATCTGGCCTGTGGAATGTTAGTCGTCGAGATGAATTCTGGTCAGATGCTGAAGGACGTACAAGCAGCTGTGGGTGGTAAGATACCGGTGGAATTTTATGGTCGCCTGGGGGGTGTGGTTCCCCTTCCTGATGAAATTCTGAGTGAAATCCGGCGTTTATGCTACGAGCCAGTAGCCCCGAGTGCCAATCCAAGAATTTCATGGATGGAACGCATGGATATCCAGGAGAATTAAGGAGTATCAAGATATGGGTTCAAACCCACCTGTTGAAATTGTTTACCAACGCCCAGGAACTTTCACAAATGCGACTACCCATTACTGCCCCGGATGCACCCATGGTGTCGCCCATCGACTCGTCGCTGAAGTTCTCGAAGAAATGGACGTGCAGGATAAGACTATTGGTGTCGCTTCTGTGGGCTGTTCGGTTTTTGCTTACAATTATTTTGATTTCGACTTTGTAGAGGCTGCCCATGGCCGCGCACCTGCCATGGCGACGGGGATCAAACGTGTGCTGCCAGACCGGGTTGTGTTCACCTACCAGGGTGATGGTGACCTGGCTTCTATCGGTATGGCAGAGATCGTGCATTCAGCAGCTCGCGGAGAGAATATTACCGCTATCTTCATCAATAACGCCAACTTTGGTATGACCGGCGGCCAGATGGCTCCCACCACGCTGCCGGGCCAGAAAACCACAACCTCCCTGGGAGGTCGAGATGTTGAACAAGCTGGCTTTCCAATCCGTACAGCGGAAATGTTAGCAACCCTGGACGGAGCCGGGTATATCGTAAGACGCAGCTTGCATGACCCAAATAACATCCGCAAAGCGAAGAAATCAATCCGCTTAGCTTTTGAAACCCAGGTGCGCGGGTTGGGATTTTCTATGGTGGAATTATTGTCCTCCTGTCCGACAAATTGGGGATTAAGTCCGACGGAATCCCTAAATTGGATAGAAGAGCATATGATTCCATACTATCCCCTGGAGGATTTCAAAGTCGCCCCCGGTATCAGCCAGCTGCGAGTCTGAAAGAGCAAAGGAAGGACCATGCAAACCGAAATAGTGATTGCAGGATTTGGAGGTCAGGGAGTACTCTTTGCTGGACAGGTATTGGCATATGCTGCCATGGATAACGGCAAAGAGGTGACCTGGATACCATCTTATGGACCCGAAATGCGCGGCGGAACAGCAAACTGTACCGTTGTCATCGCAGATGAAGAGATTGGATCTCCAATCGTGCGAAACCCAACAGCAGTCCTCGCCATGAACCAGCCATCCTTGGAAAAATACGAACCCAGAGTAATTGAAAATGGCACCCTGATCATCAATTCTTCACTGATCGACCAAACAGTAGAAAGAGCGGACCTGCGATGTGTAAAAATCCCCGCCAACGAGATCGCCGAATCATTGGGTGACAAACGCATGACCACCATCGTCATGGTTGGTGCTTTGCTCACCGAAATCCCGGTATTAACCATTGAATCCATTGAAGCCACACTGCAAGCCCACCTTCCGGAGCGGCATAAAAAGCTGCTGCCTGTGAATTTCCAAGCTCTCCGGGCGGGTGCTGATTTCGTGCGTAAGGAGCGGATAGGACAACAAGCATAACTGCATCACCCTCTGAGGCCCTGACAACTGTTCTGCATACATCAAACACTGCCGTTCATTCCAGTTTCATCTCACTTCATCACATATGGCATTCATTACTCGCAGGTTAATCGGGCCCTAAACAACATCAGCGCACATTGAACCGCGTCCTTGAAACTCTTTTACGACGGGGCTGTCACTTTCAGACAGCCCCATTTTTTTTCATGAGCCAAAGTGGTTCCAAGGGTAGTTGTGAGGATCCGCGAGTTTCCCATTTACAAAGCACAGCGGTATGGTTGGTCCAACCCACAATTTAAGACCGGAAAACTTTCAGCATTGCTGCGCCCACAAAAATCGATTACAATGGAATTCAACCCAATTTTATCTGAATAATTACCCTTCCAATTACCCAAGGTAGGCAGAAATGAATCAGGAACAGGTCATTTACATTTGCCCGAAATGCTTCCGGGTATGCGAAACCGAGTCAGAATGTCACCAACATTTGATGGTCATATGTGAGACCGGTCATCCAGGCGATGATAAACGCAAACCGATCACTGACCCCTTTGGGAGACTTGTATCTCGCGCCCCGCGCTGGTATCTTGAAGCCCTCAGCCGTGAGAGGCAAACCTGAGCAAGGAAACCATCGTATTGGGTGGCATCATCAAACCCCCCACCCAAAATAGAGTGATTCTTGTGAGGGAAATATAATTTTGCTTGGATGACAAAAACTCTGAATTAATTCGATATTGCCAATAACTAATCGGGCCGTGGAAAGATATCATCTTCCACAGCCCGATTGTGATTGTGTTATCTTGTTTCGTTAATTCATGATCTCAACGCCCCTATATTTCAGGGCTGCATGAGCTGCTGACAATCGGGCGATTGGTACGCGGAACGGTGAGCAGCTGACATAATTCTGACCAATTGTATAGCAGAACTCGATTGATTCCGGATCACCACCGTGTTCACCACAAATGCCTACTTCCAGATCGGTGCGGGTAGCGCGACCGCTGCGAACACAAATTTCCATCAATTTTCCAACCCCTTCTTGGTCGATAGTTTGGAAAGGATTCTTCGGTAGAATACCATCTTCCACATATTTAAGCAGGAAGTTGCGTTCAGCATCATCACGACTGTAGCCGTAAGTCATCTGGGTCAGATCATTGGTACCAAAAGAGAAGAACTCAGCCACTTCAGCTATCTCACTCGCGGTGACTGCTGCACGTGGAATCTCGATCATGGTCCCAAATTTGTATTGGAACTCGACACCTTTCTCCTGCATAACCTCTTTCGCGATCACAATCAGACGCGGCTGGATCACATTGAGCTCATTAACCGTACCCGTCAGGGGGATCATCACTTCTGGCTTGGCATTGACACCCTTGAGGGTGACATTAGCGGCTGCTTCAAAGATCGCCCGCACCTGCATTTCAACAATTTCTGGCATCATGATGCTCAAACGAATGCCGCGCAATCCCATCATTGGATTGCTTTCGTGCAGGTTCTGTACATGACCCAGCAATTCTTCCTTTTCAGCTAATCCTTCGGTTTCACCTTTGACACGCATGGTGATGACCTCTTCAAGCAGTTCATGTTCTGAGGGCAGAAATTCATGCAGGGGTGGGTCGATCAAGCGTATGATCACCGGCAGTCCATCCATGGCTTCAAACAAGCCTTCAAAATCCGAGCGCTGGAAGGGGAGCAGCTCATCCAGAGCAGATCGCCGCTCATCAGATGAATCCGCCAGGATCATCCGCTGAACGGTTGGCAATCGTTCCTGTTCAAAGAACATGTGCTCGGTGCGGCACAAACCGATTCCGACTGCACCATACGAACGCGCCCGACGAGCATCCGCCGGATAATCTGCGTTTGCCCACACCTGCAAACCAGTTGTCGGCCATCCCTCAGGTGCTGAGCGGATACCCGGTGTAGCGCTGATCTCATCAGCCCAAGAAAGTAATACCAGCAGGTCAGTCTGCTCTTCCAAAGTTGGGGCAATAGTGGCGATTTTACCAAGGAAGACTTCCCCGCTGGTGCCATCGACTGAAATCCATTCTCCCTCTTTTACAATTTTGCCCTCAACTATCATCAGGCGTTTCTCAAGATCAAGGCGGATCATGGCGGCACCCACCACACACGGGACACCAAACTGCCGAGCCACAACTGCTGCGTGAGAAGTTGCGCCTCCTTCGCTGGTCAGAATCCCCTTTGAAGCCAGCATTCCGTGAACATCATCTGGT
>DATKXE010000270.1:0-5296 GCA_035529195.1 Anaerolineales bacterium | reverse complement strand
CAATCACCAAGAAAGATAGCCCGGTCACCCATCTCAACTCGCACAAATGGGAGCGGCGTTGGTGTTGCTGTAGGCAGAGGCGTATTCGTCGGCAGCAACGTGGGCACTGGAGACGAACTTGCTGGCGGCTGCGGCGTAGTTTGATCCGCTGACCAGGCAGGCAAACTGCACGCCCCAATTCCCACCAGCAGGACCAAAAAAAGGATGCAAATTCTAACTTTGTCCACGATGGAAAACTATAACCCAAGCGATCAAGGGTGTCAATCCTGGGCAATCCGGCTGTTAGACAACCCACCCTGTACAGAACACTTGTTCTATTTTATAATCGATTCACCTGCTTTGGAGAGGCAAGGACAAATATGCAACACACCGGCTGGCTGCTTGATCTGTTTGCTGACCCGCAGGGCGGGGTGGTCCTCTGGCTGCTGGGGGATGATGGCGGGCGCTACCGCTTTCAGCAGCCTTTCCCGATCACCTTCTATGCGGCTGGACCCCCAGCGCGCCTGCGCGACCTGGGGCGTTTCCTGGAGAACCAGCCCGTTCCGCTGACTCTATCCAGGACAGAACGCCGCGATCTATTCCAGGCGCAGCCGCTCAGCCTGCTGGCCATTCAGGTCGCTCAGCCCATACGCCAGCCGCGCCTCTTTCAGCGGGTAGCCAAGCGCTTCCCCGAACTGACTTATTACGATGCTGATGTAAAGCTCTCCCTGCGCTATGCGGCAGTTCATCATGTCTTTCCCCTTGCCCGCTGCCGGGTGCGGGTCAGCGACACTGGAGATGTGGAAGAGATCAGCGCGCTTGATTTACCCTGGAAACTGGACCCCGCTCCTCCTTCCCTGCGCATTCTGGACCTCGAACCCGACAGCGATCCGGCACACGCCTCCCCCACCCACCTGCGCCTGCGCTTCGAGCGCTTTACATACCGTCTGCCGTTGGAACCCGTGCGCCCCCTGTTGGTTGGGCTGCGCTCCATTATCAATCGACACGATCCTGACCTGCTGCTCACCTCCTGGGGCGATACCTGGCTGATGCCCCACCTGCTTGATCTTTCCAGCCAGGCCAACCTGGCTCTACCTTTCAATCGCGAACCTGGCCTGGCCCCCGCTCACAAACCTGAGCGTACTTACTTCTCTTACGGGCAGGTGGTTCACCAGGGGCGCCAGGTGCTGCTCTTCGGTCGCTGGCATATCGACAGATATAACGCCATGCTCTTCCATGACTACGGGATGCACGGCATTTACGAATTAGCGCGCGTCACCTCCTTGCCAGTGCAAACCGTAGCTCGTGTTTCTCCCGGCAGCGGTATTTCCGCGATGCAAATGCTGACTGCTCTGCGCCAGGGAATCCTGGTGCCCTGGCACAAGCAGCAGGCAGAGCGCCCAAAATCCATCTTAGATCTGATGCGTTCTGATCAGGGCGGCTTGGTTTACCAGCCCACGATCGGTTTGCACTACGATGTGGCTGAGATCGATTTCATCTCCATGTACCCCAGCATCATGGTGCACTTCAACATCTCCCCGGAGACGGTTGGCTCCAGCCGGGCAATCGCAGACGCGGCACCTGAGCTCGCTTTCCCCGGTGACCCGCAGCCTCAGGGCCTGGTGCCGCAAACCCTGGCCCCACTGCTTGAGAAGCGTCTCGCCCTTAAGACCAGCCTGGCGACCCTGCCAGCCTGGCATCCCCAACGCAAAATCTACCAGGCGCGCGCCTCAGCCCACAAATGGCTCCTGGTCACCTGTTTTGGCTACCTGGGCTACAAGAACGCCCGCTTCGGGCGCATCGAAGCCCACGAGGCAGTCACCGCTTACGGGCGGGAAGCGCTCCTGCGTGCCAAAGAGGCTGCCGAAGACCTGGGGTTTGAGGTGCTGCATCTCTACGTAGACGGCATGTGGGTCGCCAGGCCCGGTGCCTCCCAGGTTCTCGATTTCCAGCCGGTGCTGGAGGCCATCAGCCAGCGCACCGGTTTGCCCATCGCACTGGAGGGCATTTATCGCTGGATGGCATTTTTATCGTCTCGCCAGGATGCACGCGTGCCGGTTGCTAATCGCTATTTCGGGATTTTCCAGGATGGCTCAGTCAAAGTACGCGGCATCGAAGCCAGGCGGCGGGATACGCCCGCCTTTATCAACCAATTACAGGCTGAGATGCTTGCCAAACTGGCGCACGTCTCTCGGGATACACCAGCAGATAACTATCTGCCTGGTGTGCTGGCCCTGCTGCGGCGCAATCTGGCCGCGCTGCGTGCGGGGCGTTTTCCTCTGGAGCAGATGCTGGTTGCTCAAAAACTCAGCCGCACCCTGGACGAATTCCGCAGCCCTTCTCCCGTGGCACATGCCGCGGCGCAGCTGCAGGCTGCGGGCAAGTCTACCAGCCCTGGTGAGCGTGTTAGATACCTGTACACGCGTGGCGAGCCGGGAGTCTATGCCTGGAACCTGCCCCAACCTCCGGACCCAGCCAGTGTGGATGTGGATCGCTACAGCGAGCTGCTGCTGCGCGCGGCCACCACCCTGCTGGAACCATTCGGGGTCAGCAAGCAGCTGCTCAGCCAGTGGCTGTTCAGCAATGCCGCCTACAATGCCCCACCTGGTGTGCTGCCCGGCGCGGCGCATACCGCCTTACCTCTGTGGAATGCCCGTCACCTGCTGGAAGGATGAATCCCTGGCAGGCGGTTTGGATACTATCCTGGGTTATGCTATACTTGGTTCACCCAGCTAACCGGAGCATTTGGCACGATAAAATTATGCTGGTATCAGGAATAAAAAATGCCGCTTTATGAATATGCATGCTTAGATTGCCATACCAAATTTGACGCTTTGCGCTCGTTCAAGGAAGCTGATGAATTGATTGCTTGTCCTGACTGTGAGAGCATGGATACAGCGCGCCTGCTCTCCCTGTTTTTCGCTCATTCAGATGGGCGCACGATCACACAGAGTGCTCCTGCCTGCACCTCCTGCAGCACCCATGCTTGCAGCACGTGCGGGGTGAACTGATCCCCTTCTTTTATTAATATACCTGTTCTCCTGAACCCGTGGGATATAAGACCTGCGGGTTTTTTGCAACCTTTGGCCCTGATTTGCGTAGACCATAATAGAAAAGGATAAACAGGAGAATAAAATGTCTAACCAATATAATAAGCTTTACCGTTCGCGTGATAATCGTATGCTTGGTGGTGTCTGTGGTGGCCTGGGCGAATACTTCGATATCGATCCGACCCTGGTGCGTGTGCTCTTCGTTTTCGGAGCCTTTCTCGGAGTTCCAGGTGCGCTGGTGTTGATTTACCTGGTCATGTTGATCATGGTGCCCCAAGAGTCACAGGTGGTGACTGAGGTCCAAGCCGCATAACGTTTTCATGTAACCCGGCTGGGTATGAACTCGAGCCCACCGCGTTGCTCCTCCCCCATACATCCGGTAGCCTGTCTGCCGGATGTATTTTTTCAATCATTCACCATCATTAAACCTGGTCATGCGGCTCAATATGGACGGAGACATCCGCAATTTCTGGCAGCCGGCGGCTTAGCTCGTTTTCCAGCTGGGATGCAAGCTGATGGGCCTGGGTGACCGGCAAATCAGGCTCGACGGTGCATTCCAAAGACATATAGATCAGATTGCCATCTGCTGGGTTGCGCTGCATGCGGATATTGTGTGGATTGGACAGGTGAGGGATGTCTGCGACCGCAGATTCCACCTCGGAGCGCACAGCGCTGCTTACTCGAATTGATTCCCCGCTTAACTGCTGAACCTGGGAGGAGGCCAATTCTATATGCGTGTGAACCCATTTGATTTCCGGACGGCGCTGAAGAATTTCCTGTTCTAATTGATCAACCAGTGTGTGCGCCTCTCCCAGAGATAATTGCGGGTCCACTCCGATATGAACTTCCAACGCCAGATCATCATTATAGCGGTGCGCCCAGATCTCGTGCACGGTCAGATCCAGATCTGCTGCAGCATGTTTGACCGTGGAAAAAAGGTCACCTGCATCTAGTTCCGACTGGCGTGCGGCTTCGATTTGGACAGTCACGTCGCTGACCCCATCCAATGATAGCAAACGCCGCCGGACTTCATCAGCGATCACATTGGCTTCACGCACCGTCTTCTCCGCGGAAACACGTACATGCAGGTCTATGGCTGCACTACCAGCTGCCCCCCGGCTGCGCACGCGGTTAAACGATTCAATCCCTCCCACATCATCCACTACCTGCGCGATCTGGCTCGGGTCAAAGGCGGCCTGGTCAACCAGCACCGGCAGTATTTCACGCAAGATATCCACCCCGATCTTGGCGATCATTAACGCCACAAAGGCTGCCAGCAGTGGATCAGCTTTCGGGAACCCAAGACCAACCAACAAGAGCCCGATTAATACCGAGAGAGAAATCAGGATGCTGGCCCGGGTGTGCAGGGCATCCGCCACCAGCACTTCGCTGCTCAATTTCCTTCCCTGCCGCAGTTCGTAATAGCTGGTCCCACCCTGGATCAGCATGCTGACCACGATGGCTGCGATGGTCCACAGGTTAATTTCCGGGACTTCATCACTCCACCAGCGAGCCCAGGCGGTCTGCAGCAGCTGCCAGCTGGTTAGAAACAATAGAAAGGCGATGCTCAGGGCGGCGATCGTCTCGAATTTGCGATGTCCATAGGGATGGTTGCTGTCCGGTGGTCTGGCAGCCAGGTTTAGCCCTACCAATCCCACCAAGTTTGAGATGCCATCGAATAAGCTGTCCAGGCCATCCGCTACCACGCTGAGTGCACCCGTTGCCAACCCCGCAGCCAACTTGATCGCCGTGGCCAGGAAATTCAACAGCATGGTGATGATCAGCACCCAACGGATCCTGCGCAAATCACGCAGCTCTGTTGCCTGGTAGCCATCGTCAATCCATTTTCGATCAGCCATAATAAGATTTGATTATACTGGGGTTACTGGCCGGTTCCGTAATTCAGAACCAACAGCTCAGATATGAGACCGCGTTTTGCAGCATCCCGATTGATATTTCTTCTGGCTTTTAAGCGTTCAATACGAAAACCTTGATATGCCCTTTCAAAAAAATCGTCCAGTGGGTCCACATTGTGTGGATCGGAATTGCTCAACATGAGCTTCCCGCCTTTTGCATCCAGGATACGGTAGAATTCTGCTAAGCGCAGCTGCTGGTTGTCGTCAAAGATTTCCTTCGAATAAGATGTGAAATGAGCAGTGGTGCTGAGCGGGCGGTATGGCGGGTCAAAGTACACCAGGGTGGTATCATCCACAAAATCCGCAATTTCTTCAAAACCATCATATTGGATGGATACTCCTTAGAGCAGT
>DATKXE010000269.1:0-12131 GCA_035529195.1 Anaerolineales bacterium | reverse complement strand
AATTTCTCGAAACTCTACACGAGACCAATTTATGAGCGATCCTCAAGAAAATTTACAAACCTCCCTCAATCGGGGTTTGTATTGGGGTGCCTGGGTTGTAGCTATCGCCCTCGTTGTGGTCGCAGTTTATCTTGGATGGCGGGTAACATCAGTTAAGGCTGGCTCTAATGAGCAAGCAGCTGCTCCAGCAAGTACACAGTTCCCAATAATTGGCAATGAGAATTTGTCACTGCCCCAATTATCGGAGCCGGCGAAACTTGCATCTATCTCCCGGGAAACGAATCTGTACACAGTTATCCCCACCAGACCACGACAAGATGTATTTGATCACACGGTAGAAACCGGAGACTCGGTTTTTGCGATTGCGACAGACTTTGAGCTTGAACCAGAATCAGTTTTGTGGGCAAATTACACTTTGCTGAACGATAATCCTGATCAGCTATCTCCAGGGATGGTATTAAGAATTCCACCCACAGATGGTGTTTTATATGAATGGCAAGAAGGAGATACCCTGCAAGGGATCGCTGACAAATTCGAAGCACAGGTGGAGGATATCCTTGGGTGGACGGGGAACAAATTCGATCTCACAAATCCTGTAGTTGAGGCTGCTTCATTGGTTATGCTACCTGGTGGTCATCGAGAGTTCAAGCAATGGATCGTACCTACCATTCCGCGTGGACGCGCCGGTGTATCCAGCTCATTGTACGGCTCCGGAACATGTCCTGGTGGTTATGAGGGTGCTTACGGCACTGGCGGTTTCATATGGCCGGCAGATAATCATTCTCTTTCTGGAAATGATTACTGGTCAGGTCATTTGGCAATCGACATTGCGGCAGGTACTGGAGCACGAATATACGCTGCTGATAGTGGTGTAGTGGTTTTTGCTGGTTCTGCGCTAGGTGGATATGGAAACATGGTAGTGATTGATCATGGCAATGGCTACCAATCTTTATATGCCCACCTCAGTTCAGTAGGGGTGAGTTGCGGTCAAAGTGTCTCACAAGGCCAATACATTGCTTCCGCCGGGAATACCGGTTATTCTACAGGACCGCACCTGCATTTTGAAATTCGATATCTGGGTGGGTTTATTAGTCCCTGGTTTGTATTACCAGCCCCATAACAATTTTAGGTGAATAATATATGAATAATAATTCTGACTTGATGATTGATACTCTGGTTGAAACTGAAAATTATACAATTTGGCGTGCAGATGAACCTGATCAAGAATCTACATTTCACCTGGAGCTAAATAATGTTACAGTTCATTTTTTCAGGGAAGAGTGGGATGAATTTGTAGAGCTGGCTAAACGATTATTAGAATCGAACTACTGAGTGATTGATTCGACGTAAGCGATTGCCCCCTGGCATGGTTGGGTAAAGTGAGTTGAAACATGATCCCAATCCATTGGTTCTCTGAGATTCCAGGTGCTGAAAATAGCAAAAGCCAAACAACCAGGACCGCCATTATAATTTGCTAGAGTGAAACGCCACAAATCCTCGTAACGGCTAACTGCTCCGGGGGATTTTTGTGTGGCGTTGTAAATCGTTTGCCCGACCTGATCACAATTGGCGAGAATTCCCTGAGCAAAGAGCATCACCGAGATATCCGCATGGATTAAATCCACCCCGGATGGACACTCCGGACAATCTGAGTTTGCTCCGAGGGCAAGTGCACCCCGTAATAACGCTTGCTCATCTGCTTCCAATCCTAAATATCCTTTGGAGCAGGCTATTTCTGAAAGGATTAATGGGCAGAAACTTTCGTAAAAAGGTTTGTTCCAGAGCAATATAGTGTCAGCACCCATGTCCGTGATTTGACCTAACCCGTATTCTTGGGGAACCCGGAAAACCCCAGGCCAAAACTGACTTTCTTGGGCGAATACGTTCTTCATCACCTGAGCTGGTAGGTGGGTTTCTTTAGCTACTTCTAGGATGCGATTATCGAACTGATTTTGCCATTGATCAACCAATGGGCGGGCTTTACTCAGACCGCAAGCATCCGCATATCCATTAACCAGCAGACCGTTGTTAGCACATTCTGGAGCGTCAATCAATCCCTGTGTGATCAGCCTTCCTGCCAAGTATTGGTAAGGTTCTACCGATGCGAGCAGCAACTTCTGGGAAGGAGTCGCCAGCCACGATGGTGGCAAACCTGGTGGGGGAAAAGATGCCCAAATCAAGGAGCAACTTTCTGTAGGACCTCCCAACCATTGAGAGCTGAGCACATCCACATACCAGCCATTATCCGCTGGATTCGTGGGCACGCCGGTTTCAAGCACCCGCACGAGGGCAGTGTAATGATCGCTCGAATCACCGAAAGTCGAATCAGCCCAGAACTCAATTTCAGTTCCAGAAAATGGTGTAGATTTCAAAGGTATTTCGCAATCACTTCCCCCACATGTTACTTTTCTTCCTTCAACAACAACATGAATCGCTTCAATCTCATAATCAGGAAGTGGTTCTTCGGCAGTAAATAATAGATTTGGCTGCTGGCGACAGAAATTTTCTGGCGGGCTCAATGAACACCCAGACACCTTCACCCAAACGGATGGGGATGGAAGATCTACGATAGTCGTTACTTTTCCAGGTTCGAATCCAGCAAAATAGGCATACAATCCTGGGCAGTAGGTTGTTGGTTTACCAGCTGCCGCTTCTTCGCACGGGGGAGTTTTCAACCACTGTTGATAGATATCGGCACCACATTGCTTGATCACTTCCTCTGCTGATGGAGGGCCTTCATGGTTTACGAATATCTGGCAGACGAGGATGTTATCAGTCCAGCGGTTAAGCCACCATTCAAATAAAGTCTCTTCGCTTACGACGGTAGTTTGGCGAGATGGATCGTCGGATTCCTGCGCGATGGCATTACCCCCTTCCGTTGTGGTCAGGCCAAGGAGCAGAATGATTATATAGACAACGTTAGCGACTCTTTTAGCCTGGACCATCCTATATCAAAAATATCACGTTCATAGGTGATTGTCAACAATCTTGCAACTCGTGTTACCCCATGTTACACTAATATCCAACGATAAGTGCCGATTATTTAATTATTCAAAAAATTTATGCAATATTCTAGAAATTAATAAGATTAGCAGGGTTGGAAAAAGAGCTCAGCAGCCTTGGTATTCCCCAGGGTTGAAATCCATGAGGTTTGACCCGTGCCTCCAACACTTTACCTTCTCGATGGTCATGCACTAGCCTATAGAACCTATTTCGCATTAACGCGTGGTGGTACTGGGGGTCAGAACTGGATAACACGAGAAGGTGAACCAACTGCGGGTGTTTATGGTTTTGCGAGTGTTTTGCTGCGTATCCTTGAACAAGATCGACCTGAATATTTGATGGTTGCATTTGATACTGGAAGGACTTTTCGCGATGATTTATATTCAGAGTATAAAGGAACTCGCGAGAAAATGCCAGATGATTTAGCCATTCAAATGATTCGAGTAAAACAACTGGTCGATGTATTTAACATCCCGCGTCTGGAACTCGAAGGTTATGAAGCTGATGATGTCTTAGGCAGCATGGCAGTAAAGGCTGTTGATGCCGGTTTGGGGGTAAAGATTATCACTGGTGATAAAGATCTGCTGCAGCTGGTTAATGATCGTGTCATGGTCAGCCTCCCCGGGAGATCACTTTCTGATTCAAGGGATTTTTTCCAAGCTGATGTTCTCGAATTTATTGGTGTGCGACCAGATCAAATTGTAGATTTTAAAGCCTTGGTTGGTGACAAATCGGATAATATCCCTGGGGTACGAGGCGTTGGCGAAAAAACAGCTGTACTGTTGTTAGCAGAATACGATACGCTGGAAAACATCTATTCTAACTTGGATGATATTTCGGCCTCAATTCACAACAAACTTGAAAAATCGCGCGATGATGCTTTTCTAAGCCAGGAATTAGCGCGGATTGTTACCAATCTGGAAATTCCATTCGATCTTGACCAAGCCCAGACGGATCTCTACGATCCCCAAGATGTGGAGGCTCTTTTTCGCGAGCTAGAATTTCGTGCGCTCTCGAACCGTCTGGAAAAGCTCGTCGGGACCCAAGGACAGGGGATTCGAGCTCATGGTGATCAATTAAGCCTATTTGCAGAATCTGGAGAATCTAATGTATCGGTTCCATCTGATATCCAATTGCGAACAACCATTGTTGACACAAAGGACAAGTTAAATGAACTGGTATCCACATTTGAAAATGCCAGCCTGATATCATTTGATACTGAAACTACATCTACTGACCAGATGCAGGCTTCCCTGGTGGGAATCTCATTAGCAACTGATCAGGATAGGGGTTTTTATATACCGGTCGGCCACCTGGCACATGCGGATCAACAATTACCATTAGAAGTGGTGATGAAAGCACTCCGTCCATATCTTGAAAACCCAGCAATTCCCAAAGTTGGCCACAATATTAAGTATGATGCAGTGCTGATGGCTCGATATGGAATGAAAGTAACACCCCTGTCTTTTGATACTATGCTCGCTGAATGGCTGATCAACCCAACCTCTCGAAATCTTGGATTAAAAAATCTTGCTTGGGTTCGATTGAATATCAAGATGACCGAGATTGAGGAACTGATCGGCAAGGGAAAAAAACAGCGTAGTATGGCAGAAGTGGGGATTGAAGAAGTCGCTGAATATGCTTCGGATGATGCAGTGATACCTTTGCGATTGAAGCCTGAACTTGAAGGGGAATTGGATGAACATCAGGTACTGGCACTATTCAACGAAATAGAAATGCCGTTAGTTCAGGTGCTTGCGGAGATGGAAATGGCAGGCATCGGTTTAGATGTTGAATACTTAGAGCAATTTTCGCGGGAATTAGGTGAGAGATTAGGATTTATAAAGCACCAGATTTTCGATGTGGTTGGTAATGAGTTTAATCTTAATTCCCCTCAACAATTATCGGAGGTCTTATTTGGTCGCCTGAAACTATCACCTCCCGATCGAACACAAAAAACATCAAGTGGATACTATTCCACGGCAGTCGGGACATTAGAGGCAATGAAGGGTGACCATCCGGTCGTTGATTGGGTGCTTGAATATCGAGAACTATCAAAACTAAAGAATACATATGTTGATGCGCTGCCTTTACAGGTGAACCCATATACTGGACGGGTCCATACTTCCTATAATCAAGCAGGATCAGTTACAGGCAGAATCGCCTCCTCAGATCCAAATCTGCAGAATATTCCCATCCGCACAGAGCTCGGCAGGAAGGTCAGGAAGGCATTCATTGCTAAACCAGGGAATGTTTTACTTGCCGTAGATTATTCTCAAGTAGAGCTGCGTATCGTTGCTCATATGTCTAATGATGAGACGATGCTTGCAGCATTCGAAGCTGGACAAGATATCCATGCAGCAACTGCGGCAGCGATTTTCGATGTGCCGATTGAGCAGGTAACAAAAGATCAACGCAACAGGGCAAAAGGCGTAAATTTTGGTTTAATTTATGGTATGAGTGCTTTTGGATTATCACGTTTTACGGATATAACCCTGGCTGAAGCAGAAGATTTTGTAAAGGCATATTTCGAACAATTTCCGGGTGTGAAGAACTACCTTGACGAGATGAAAACTCATGCAGCAGAAAAAGGATATGTGGAGACATTGCTCGGTCGCCGGCGTTACTTTCTCAGCTTGAAGAACCAAACCAATCGGAATATTCGCAATAGAGAGGAACGAGAAGCGATCAATGCTCCAATCCAAGGGACTGCTGCTGATATTATGAAAATAGCGATGTTGGAGGTCCCAGGAGCTTTAAAGGATGCTCAACTTTCTGCAAAGATGCTGCTGCAGGTTCACGATGAGTTAGTACTTGAGTGTCCCGAGGAGGAACTCAAACCAACAGCTGATTTAGTTCGCCAGATTATGGAAGATGCTTACTCCTTGAAGATTCCTTTATTAACTGAAGCCCGTAGTGGTCCTAACTGGAATGAAATGTCACCGGTATAGTATTGGGGTTTATAATCAGACGGAGATACCATGCTTGAGAGCCAGAATCGCTTTAAAGATGAAATGAATCAAGGACATACTGCAGCCTGGGACCAGGACTGGCAAAAAGCTGCGGATCATTATCGTCAGGCGCTTGAATATGCACCAGATGATCCGATTGGATTGGTCAGTCTTGGGTTGGCATTGTATGAGCTCGATATGTACGATGAGTCCATTAAATACTATTCACGAGCGATAGAAGTATCTCCCGATGATCCCTTGGCTTACGATAAAGTTTCTCAACTCAATGAGATGCTTGGTCAAAGCCAGGATGTAATATCTCCAGGACTCTTCGCAAGTGAACTCTATCTTAAACAAGGCAATGTTTCCAAATCTATTGAATGCCTGGTCAGGGTGATCCGCGCCGAGCCGGAAAATTTACCCGCCCATTCAAGGTTAGCATTAATTTATGAGCGTACTGGTCGCAAACAGCAATGCGTGACCGAATTCCTGATGGTTGCCAGTTTGTTTCAGCACAAGGATGACATAAGCGCTGCAAAACAAGCTGTTGAACATGCACTCGAGATTTTGCCAGAAAGCAGGGAAGCAAACGAGGTGTTATCGTTAATTGCCTCCGGTCAGATATTACCAAAACCAGTATCAGTAGGTTTAGAACGACGACAAGTTCTGATACCTGAAGAAGAAAGCGAGATAGAAACGTTCAGCGAACCAGCAGGATCTGAACTTGATCCGCTCGCTGAGGCACACCAAGCGGCAATTTCAGCATTGGCGAATTTGGTTTTTGAGCAAAATAGCAATGGACGGGAATCGGACTACCTGGAAGATCCTGTAAGAAGTCAATCCAGCAGCGGTATGCCAGCATCACCGTTATTCAAAACTCAGATTGATCCTCAAGCCTTCTCTCACTTGCGGCAAGCAATGAATTTCTGGAGTCAAGATTCAAAAGGAGCTGCCGCGGATGAAATCGAAAAGGCGGTGGATTTTGGGTTGGATCATGCAGCTGCATATTTTGTCCTCGGTGCCATGCGGTCAAAAGAAGACCGTTTGGAGAGTGCCATCAGGTATCTCCAGCATGCTGTAGAGGATCCTGATTACGCATTAGCAGCACGACTATTAATCGCTCGCACGATGCGTTTTATGGACAGACTAAGTGAAGCTGCAACAAATTATCTCGAAGCGTTGCGGTTGGCAGATGCGCAGCTGGTGCCTGATGATCAAACCGCAGATATGCTGCGAATGTATACTCCAATTATTGAAGCGGAGGTAAAACAAACTGATTTTCTTGTTAAGAACAGGCTGTGCGACATGATTGAAGACTTATTAATAAGACCAGGTTGGCAAACCTACTTAATGCAGGCAAGAGGAGATTTTCAAATAGATATAGAAGGTGTGTCAGCCATACCGGTAGGTGAGTTGATCAGTAATCCACAAGGTAATCGGATTGTTGAGTCAGTTAGACAAATCAATCAGTATGCCAGGTCAAGCCATTTGCGGTCTGCGATGGAAGAAGCATATTTCGCGATTCAGTTTGCACCATCTTATCTGCCGTTGCATACCTATATGGGGGAGCTACTATTGAAGCAAGACCACCTGCCAGAAGCGATTGAGAAGTTTGGAGCAATTGCTAAAACATACCGTGCACGAGGTGAATCCCAGCACGCAGTAAAAATTCTGCAGCGATTAATTAAAGCTGCGCCTATGGATTTGAATGCCAGAAACCAATTAATTTCACTGCAGGAAGAGATGGGTCACTATGATGAGGCTGTTGAGGAGAAAGTCAATTTAGCGGGCGTGTACTATAATCTGGCGGATTTGCCTCGAGCCCGTGAAGTCTATTTTGATGCCTTCAAGATCGCTCAAAATTCAGGTGCTGACCGGGATTTAAAGGTCAAAATATTGTATCACCTGGCGGATATTGAACTGCAGAGTTTGAATTGGAAACATGCGGAAGAGATATACTCCCAAATTCAATCGATTAAACCTGATGATCATCAGGCAACCGAGAAATTAATTGAATTAAGATTAAGGTTGGGCCAGGATCAACAGGCTCAAAGTGAAATCAACGATTATTTGTCATTCATGGAAGTGACAGGAGATGACCAATCCATCCAATCGTATTTGGATAAGCTGGTTGGGGAATACCCTGACCGGATTTACTTACGACAGAAAAAAGCTGAACTGCACAAGAAATATGGTCAAACAGATCAAGCAATTCAGGAGTATGATCGGATTGGAGAATTATTACTCGATGCAGGTGATCGTCCAGGTGCGGTTGATGCAATTGAGAATATTCTTGCCCTCGACCCCCCAAATAAAAACCAATACCAGGAACTGATTAAGGATCTATCTGCTGAAGAATAACGCCCATATTTGGATGGGTTGGTGATCAGATATTCGCGATCAATCACACCAGATAAACTTTTTTTCAGAATATTTATTTAATTATCATCCAAGTAGAGTATTATCAATCCGAATGCTATGGGGAATAAATATTTAGTTAAGAAATTTCGCCAAAATCTTGATTAAACAGGGAGACTAATAAATAGGGAGAACAAGAAATGGTTCACCCCTGTGGAGAAATTCGGAGCTATGGTATTGCCGAGCGAATTAACAAGGCGGTAGCTTCATCAGGTGCTAAAATCCAGGTCGTGAATTGATCTTGTATGCTTAGATCGGTTACTCCCTCTGCATGGCTCCACCTGATTCGATTGTTTTCTAAACTTGAGGGGCTCCCAAAACGGGCTGTTGAATGCTTCTGGAAAGCATCATAAAATTGCTGGGCATCATTCTCGCTCTCCCAGGAAGTGTGCATTACCACAATCACAGCCTCATCATTCTCATTGTAAAAGACTAGATAAGTATCCCCACCCCAACCATCACTAGCAAGTTGAGCTTCAAAATCATCCAGCCTGGCGCTGGGCTCACGCCCATGCCCAAGAATGAGGTATGTGTACCATTCCCCCATAACACCACTATCCAACTCCTGCCATTGATCCCCAAGTACAGGCAATAAATCAGGTATTACAACCTCAAGGGGGCGATCATCAGGATATCGCTCAGGGTGTAATATCTGTTCGGTCGAAATGGGTAGCTCCCTGTAGGCTCCGTTGATAGCATCCCATCCACCCGTATTGTATAAGTATTCCACAAAGGATTGACCGTAAATATAGGGAAAGATAAAATCCTCTCTCAAAAAGTCAGGTGCATTGTCATAAACCGGACTCTCGTAATTTTGGTAAAAGTTTTGAATATCGTTTAAATCCTGAGCGGTAGCGTAATTATTAAACCAATCCAGTTCTAACATCGACGCATCCCCTTCCAGAAGGGCCTGAACGGCGGCACAGCGTTCTGAATCTTGCTCACAAGATTCGCTTGAATAATTTAGACCGTTTTCGATATCGAAGTTCTGATCCTGGAGGGCGTGAGTATACTCATGCGCATAGGTTAACCGTTCTGTTCCTCCAAATCCTGCGTCCTGGACTACATCCATCTCCTTGGTTTTTTGATCATATTGTCCAGCGATCTGTTCGCTCAGCAGGTCTTGATAAAAAGTGAACATGTTAAAACCAGAATTCAATAACCCTAAGGCTGACAATACGACGGTATCCTCTTGGGCTTCCTCTGGGGAGTAATCTTCAAAGAAATCAGATTCAATCTTCTCGCGAAGCTCACTGCGGCTTAATAATCTGCGCGATACGGTACCGACGGGCTGCAAATTCCGCAAGACAATGACCTGGGTTTCGATTTCTTCCATTTGTATTGCTACGTCAGGAGGAATCGGTTCTGGGGTGGGGGCTTGTGGTGAAGGTTCAGTTGGAGCAGTCTCTGTAACAACAGTGGTAGGCAGAGGAAGTTCATCTGTTGTTGCAGTTGGATCGGCTTGAACTTCACTTGGCATAGGGGAAGCAACTTCTGGGACTACTACGACAGGTTCTTCCGTCGATAGGAAACTAGTCACACTTTTAAACGGGAATAGATAACCGAAAAATCCTAAACCCACAGCAGTAATACAGAAACAGCCGACGATAACAATAACAGCAATAATTAAGAAATTCCTACGAGAATTTTCCATGGTTAACCTATACCGAGAGCGAGTATTGCCAGGAGAAAAGTAGTGATACCAGATAAACCGAACAAATAAGTTATCCGAGCGCCACGATCAAATGCTGGCTGCTTATCCTTAATTTTGGAACCGACCTTCTCGCCATCTTTGAATGCTTTCCCAGCAATCTTGAAACTCGTCCCTACCTCGAAAAAGACCGGAACAGCGGCAATTATAAACATTATCAAGGTGCTCCAGAAATACAAATTCGACATTTGCCGCAAATCTCCGAGGAGCAATGAACCGATAAACACAATGGCGGTGTCTGCAATTATAATGATCAAATATTGCTGCCAGAATGGACGTTGAGACAACTCATAAAAAATATTTCGTTTGGGCTTCATACCTAAACCTCCCGCAGCATTGTAACTGGCTTTCAAAAATTGGGCAATAGGATGGGTGAAAACATGATTCCTCTTGCCCCTTTGTCTGGTTTCGGTTAGGATTTATTCGATATGCAAAACCTGAGTAACCGAGAACGATCAGCTTTATTTATCGGGGATATCCTTACTCTTGTCATAGTGACAATCATTGGTTTTGCCAGCCATGGTACTGTTGACACCGCTGGCACTCGAATGCTGACCACATTTCTGCCATTGGCAGCTGCCTGGTTCTTGATTGCACCGCATTTAAAAGTGTATGAAAGCCAGATTGTATTAGATTGGCGGCAGCTGTGGCGACCTTTCTGGAGCATGGTCTTAGCTGTACCTATGGCAGCCTGGATGCGAGGTATGATTTTAAACGCACCAATCCTTCCACTCTTCGTAATTATATTGGGAGGTGTCAGTGCGGTGGGAATTCTGGCCTGGCGCGGTTTATTTTTGCTGGTTTTGAATAAAATGAAGTCTAAAGATGGATGAAGCTGGATTAATTCATGACGCGCAAAAGGGGGATTTGGATGCATTCAACCGTCTTATCCTGGCTTACCAGGATAGGGTTTATAGTCAGGCGTTTAGAGTTTTAGGTGATTCTCAATCCGCGGATGATGCTACTCAGGAAGCTTTTATCTCGGCTTATAAACACTTGTCATCCTTCCGGGGGGGTTCTTTCCGAGCCTGGCTGCTGCGCATCGTCACCAATGCCTGTTACGATGAATTGCGTCGTAGAAAACGCCGTCCGATTACATCCTTGGAGCCAGTCGATGATGCTGGTGATGAGATTGAGTCACCTCATTGGATAGCCGATCCAGGGGAACTACCCGAAGATAATATCGTGCGTTCAGAATTGGGGCATGCTATCCAAAATTGCCTCGATCAACTACCTGAAGATTTCCGAGTCGTTGCTGTTCTGGTTGATGTTCAAGGATTGGATTATTTAGAAGCGGCTGGTGTGATTGGCAAGCCTTTAGGCACAATTAAGAGCCGCTTAGCCAGGGCAAGAAATAGGATGAGAGAGTGTTTGCAAGGATTCTGGGAACTTTTACCTCACTCGATGCGTCTGGAATCATAAGACGAATCTATAAGATGTAGATGGATATTGATGAGTAAATCTGATCGAAACTTGGAAGCATTATCTGCTTACCTGGATGGTGAGCTGCCTGCAGATGAACGCAAGCAACTTGAGATGCAGCTTGAGGTTGACCAAGACCTGCAGAATTGGTACGAACAGCTCAAGCGCACCAGGTCAATGCTGCGAAGCACGCCTGCTTTGCGTGCGCCTCGCAATTACTTTTTGACTCCATTAATGGTGGGACAGAAAGAAAAACCCAGGCGAGCGTTTCCTGTATTAAGGTTTGCTTCTGCTTTTGCAGCTTTACTTCTGGCGCTGCTCTTCATTGGTGATATGTTCGTGATCCCGAAACCAATTTTAGCGCCTTCGAGGGCAGTACAGTTGGCTGACACCGTCCAGGAGGAGCTAATTCAACCAATGTTGGAAGCGGAAAGTTTTGATAGCGAACCACCAGCGGCTCCAGCTGAGCAGCTCCCACCGGAATTTACAATGGAAGGAGAAGCCGCGGCTGAAGCTGCCGATGAAAATATCAGCTCATCCATGGATTCATCCCCTATTCTAGAAAAAGTATTACCTACCCAAATACCTGTTCCTGTTGAAGAGGCAGAAGAAATGCTGGGAGGAAT
>DATKXE010000268.1:0-2273 GCA_035529195.1 Anaerolineales bacterium | reverse complement strand
ATACTTAATTCAGGCTCGATCAAAGCCTCGCTTTCAGCTGAGCGGTGTTAATGAAGGTTGAGTGAATTTAGCTCCAGAGATACGGATGTTTAGAAACCAACGAGGTTGTAATCATGGCCGATCCCCCCAGGCAAGTATTTTCTTTGATCTCAAACCTGCTCATTGCAGTTTTTGTGCTCTCTTTGATCATTGACGAACGACTACCAGACGAGATATTCGGTGTAAATATTCTCGTTTGGCAGGTATGCATACTTATTTCCGCCTACTTGGTTCGCATGGGTTGGAGAGTCGTGGAATGGTTTCGGCGTAGGAATTAGCAATACGTCATAGGTCCATATGCTTTCTGCAAAAAATGATTGATATGATTTCAAAGTGTGGGTAAAAGAAAAAACCCACCCGATCCAGCAATTAGAGTGCATAGCTTTCATCGAGCGGGTATTGTGAATTGCCAAGTTGATAGACAGCCTGTATAAATTGGACTGTGCACAACTAAAAAATGTAGTTGATTGGATGCTTAGGCTGCATCAAAGGTCTTGCCAAATGGAGTAATGCTCAGGTACTGACATTCTCGCGGATATCGAGAATGCGCTCGACGTGATCCTTGACCGCGGCTTCCAGCGTGCTTCGATCAACTCCAGTAACCTTCATGGTGATTTCCCGGTTTTCGCTGCTCTCGCCAAGAAAAGTACCCAGGGCAACGAGATTGCCGCCACTCTCAAATATAGCCTGGGTCAGTTGAGCTAACTTACCAGGATAATGGGGGATCAGCACGGTCATGCGGACGCCAGATTCGCGCGCGCCGAGCATTTCCAGAAAAACCTTGAACAGATCAGTCTCGGTGATGATGCCGACCACCTCGCCATCCTTGACGACAGGTAAGCCACCGATTTTGTTATCCACCATGTTGCGAGCGGCTTCTTCAAGGGGGGTGTCGGTATGGGTAGTGATCACATCGCGCGTCATGATCTTTTCAACCGTGACCTTGCTGAGCATATAGTTCATTTCCCAAACACTCAAGCTGGTTGCATCCGATGGAGCGGCATGCAGGAGATCACTCTCAGAGATGATCCCGATCAGCTTGCCTCGATCGCCAACCACCGGTAGGCGGCGAATCTTTTCGTCTCGCATAAGCTTGTGCGCTTCCTGCATGGGTGTTTTCGGTAAGACCGTGATAACAGGGTGAGACATTCGTTCTCCAACTAACATTTTAGCAACTCCCTATTGTTTGTAATATTTTTGGATCTTTGTTTTCAGCCAGGATATCCTGGCATTAAAAACTCTGGTAATCAATCTTAGCATAAATTTTTTGAATTACTGAAATATGATGCTCATCAAAATATATGAACCGGACATGGGATTGGTTTCATAAATGGGGCTCGATCTTCTAAATAAAGAGATATAGGAACTGACAACATTGGGAGGGTGGCATATGAGGTGAGGCTCTCTTGCAAACCTGGTACTGGATTATCCCGTCTTAATATCATTGATTTGTTATGCGGAATAAACCATTGTGCAACAATATCAGGCATACTGGTGTAGAATAGTTCCGGATTATCGGGGCACCTGCTTGAGGGATGGAGATCTTCACCTTGTGCTCAGAGCAACCACCGCAAAACACCGCGAAAAATCCAAAACAAGAATTTTTCGTCCTGGATCGTTGGTTTATATGTCGCCAAATATTATTCTTACGCGAAAATTTTACAACCGCAATACGCTGCAGGTAGCGCGTGATCTGTTGGGTAAACGACTGGTAAAGATTGAAGGAGGGATACGGATAGCTGGCCTGATCGTTGAGGCTGAAGCCTACCGCGGGGAAGAAGATATAGGCTGTCATGCCAAGGCCGGGCGCACACCCCGCACGCAAGTCATGTATGGTGCCCCGGGTCACGCCTATGTTTATTTTACCTACGGTCAGCACTGGATGCTGAATACCGTCTGCGAGCGAGAGGGCTATCCGGCAGCGGTCCTGATCCGCGCCATAATGCCCACGGAAGGTATCAAGGTGATTGCCACCAGGCGGGGTTCCCAGCCGCGCAAGCATTGGACAGATGGGCCTGCCAAGCTGTGCCAGGCACTGGCGATTGATCGGACATTCAACGGCGCCGATTTGTGCACTCCAGAGGCAATCCTGTTTGTTGAATCAGCCGAACCAGTTCCTGATCAGGCCGTGACTACTGGCCCACGAGTGGGTTTTAACAATGTACCGGAGCCATGGCTGAGCATCCCCTGGCGGTACCGGGTGGCAGCAGATTATTTCGTCTGATGTCCCTGGA
>DATKXE010000267.1:0-11400 GCA_035529195.1 Anaerolineales bacterium | reverse complement strand
TCAGGGAAACACACAGGAATGCTCACCTTTGCACATATGCAGAATTGGTCAACCCCAGACTATTTACAGCTTGATCACCCTGTCCAGAAAATGATCTTACAAAGCTTCTCTGAAATGTCTGGGGTTCAGGTTGATGACATTGTCACCGGTATCGATGGCTGTTCTGCGCCAAATTTCGCCATCCCATTAATAAATACAGCTCTCGCATATGCTCGGCTATGTGATCCCCAAAACTTCTCTGCAGCCCGAGCGGCAGCTTGTGGAAAGATCACATCTGCTATGACGAAGCATGCTTTCATGGTTGGCGGACCCAATAGGTTTGATACCAAGTTAATGGAGGTTACTTCTGGGCGCATTGTCTCAAAAGAGGGTGCGGAAGGATACCAGGCGATTGGTATTATGCCAGATGCCCTTGGAGCTGATTCACCCGCTTTGGGAATTGCTTTTAAGATATCTGATGGTGATCTACACAACAGAGCCCGGCCAGCGGTGGCGCTTGAAATACTTATCCAGCTCAATGCTCTTTCTGCGGGCGAGCAGGCAGAATTAGAAGGGTTTGGACCCATCCTCCCACTTAAGAATTACAGAGATATCGAGACCGGCTTGGCAAAACCCGCTTTCAAGTTGAACTTGATCCAATCTTTATAAAATATTTCTCTTCGAAATCTATTCATGAATCCAAGTGATCGCGCCCAAAAAATTCACCAGAGATTGATTGATTATTATGGTTATCCAGATTGGAGAAACCCATTACCCCCCCTCGACGAGTTGGTATCCACTATCCTTTCGCAAAATACGAATGACGCAAACCGGGATCGAGCATATGAAGCGCTCAAATCCAGGTTCCCAACTTGGGAAGAAGTCCGTGATGCTGACAACCAGCAGGTAATTGAATCCATCCGTCCAGCTGGTCTTGCCAATCAAAAAGGGCCTCGTATTCAAAAAATACTCAAGGAGATCACCGAACAGAAGGGCAGTTTGGATCTTTATTTCTTAAGTGATATGCCAACTGATGAGGCTCGTCAATGGTTGCTGCAGTTCAAAGGGGTGGGTCCAAAAACCGCAGCTATCGTATTACAGTTTTCCTTGGGAAAACCTGCCTTCCCAGTAGATACTCATATCTATCGTGTAACAGGCCGCACAGGAATTCGACCCGAAAAGATGAATGCCGATCAGGCTCATTTTTACTTGGAGCAATTACTCCCAGAGGAAGCTTATTACCCTGCTCATCTCAATATTATCCGTTTGGGGCGTGAAATTTGCCAAGCGCGAAAACCCAAATGCTCTCAATGTCCTCTTAAGGACTGCTGTGATTTCTATGCGGCTCTCGAATTCCGGGAGAATATGAATTTGTAAACAAAAGCTATAAATAGGATTATTGGAATGGATGTTTATTTTGCCTGTTCCATCACTGGGGGTCGCAAAGAAGAAAACGTCTACCAGCTGATTGTTGATATGTTGATTGCTGATGGCCATCAAGTACCCACTGCTCACCTTTCCCGACCTGATGTCATGGAATTAGAGCAAGTTGTGGATCCAGTCGAGGTCTTCACCCGTGACATTCGATGGATCAATAATTGTAAGGCCATGGTCGCAGAGGTGAGCACGCCATCTCACGGCGTAGGATTTGAAATTTCCTACGCGCTTTCCATTCAAAAGCCAGTCTTGTGCCTGCACCGGGATGGCATACACGTTTCAAAAATGCTTACCGGCAACAGCGATCCAATCTTACGTGTGCTGGCATACCAGTCACCTGATGAACTACCGTTGCTCATCAGGGATTTCCTGGCACAGATTTAATCCACCTAGCCCTTGTATCCTTTGGTGAGTATTATCACCTCCAAGTTATGACGATTGGCATTCCACGAACACCAGCATTTTGAGTACACTATACAAAGAAATAGACGGGAATCAGGAGTTTTCCTGATACTCATCGCTGTTTCCTCCTTTGGCGAACGCCTCCGCTGGGACTCCTCACTGCCCTGGCGGAGGCAGTTTTTAAGTATGAAATGTGCATCTCTGGATAATAATTTGGTTAGAAATATATAAAATATCAAAAAATACACTTGACTCCATACCCATGGTGCGCATACAATCAAAGTAAGAATATTACAATATTTTTATCAAATTTCTCCTCTGAAGAGATCAACCCCTTCAAGGATTTACAAGTATGCAGTACAGAGATTACTATAAGGTATTGGGTGTCGAAAGAAATGCCACCGAAGATGAAATTAAGCGCAGCTATAGAAAATTAGCGCTTGAACACCATCCAGACCACAATCCAGGAAATCAATCCGCAGAAGAAAAATTCAAAGAAATCAACGAAGCGTATCAGGTATTAAGCAATTCTGAAAAAAGATCCCGGTACGACAAGCTGGGTGAATCCTACAGCACTTATACCCAGCGGGGCGGCTCCCCAGGTAACTTTAATTGGGAGGATTGGTTTGTTCAAAATCCCAGGGGAGGTAAGGTACGGGTTGATGTTGGTGATTTCGGCGATATCTTTGGCAATGAAGGAGTAGGTGATTTCTCTGATTTCTTCCGCAGCATATTTGGTGGCATCTCAGGTATGGGCACAGCTTCTCGGAATCCCGGCAGTCAATACGTCCGTTCAGGCCAACCATCTAAATCATTCCAACAATCCGTTCCGATCAGTTTCATGGAAGCCTATCATGGAACCACCCGTCGGATTGAAATTAATGGCCATCAAAAAGAAGTGATCATCCCACCTGGTTCGAAGACCGGAACAAAAGTTCGCGTCTCCGAGGCAATTTCAACTGCCCCAAATAGACCAAAAAGCGACTTATTCCTGGTGATCCAGGTGGCTGATGACCCCCGGTATCAACGCAAGAAGGATAATCTCTATACAAATCTTGAGGTTGATCTTTATACTGCAGTATTGGGCGGCGAGGTTAAAGTCCCAACTATCAGTGGGAATGTGGTTTTATCTATCCCTGCTGGGACACAACCCGGTCAAACATTCCGGCTGGCAGGTCGGGGGATGCCCCAGCTAAAAGCCCCCCAAAAATTCGGCGATTTATTGGTTAATATCGAGATTAAAATCCCCAATAAATTATCAGCCAAAGAAAAAGAGTTGTTTTCTGAACTCAAGCACTTACATGGTTAATTATTTTTTAACAGGTGAGGTACCCATTTTATCAATTTAAAACCCCACCTTTTCTCCCGAAAGGAATAGAGGTAATGAAAAGTCGAAATAGATTACTAGTATTTTTTCTGGTCAGCTCAATTTTATTGTTTTCATGTCAAGCCCTATCTGCAACTTCTGCTATCATCGCCACTGACGAATCTACACCAGCCACATTAACTTCCGCACCTGAACATGTGATCATCGAATCACAAGTTTCTGTAGAGCCTAAAGCGTCCGATGTTCCCGTTGTAATAAACCAGGTTCCTGAAGAAAGCACTCTGATAGAAATTTATGAGAATGCAAACCCCGGTGTGGTTGCAATCCAAGTTCTTACCGTCAATGGAAATGGACTTGGATCAGGATTCGTAATTGATAATGAAGGCCACATTATTACCAATTACCATGTAATCGAAGGCGTTTCCGACCTCGAGGTGGATTTTCCATCCGGTTTTAAGACACGCGGTGAGGTGATTGGAACTGACACAGATTCGGATTTGGCGGTAGTGAAAGTCAGCGCGCCTCCGGAAGAACTCCATCCGCTCCCCCTGGGCGACTCTGCGGGAATAAGAGTTGGCCAAACTGTGGTGGCGATCGGCAGTCCTTTTCGATTTAATGGCACGATGACAACCGGGATTGTTTCAAGCCTGGGACGTACACTAGACTCAATCCGAACCGCACCTGGTGGAAGTTTCTTCACCGCCGGCGACATCATCCAAACTGACGCTGCGATCAATCCAGGTAATTCTGGAGGACCACTGCTCAATCTTAATGGAGAAGTGATCGGGGTAAATCGAGCTATTGAGACATATAACATAAATGCCAAAGATGATCCCCTCAATTCAGGGATTGGTTTCGCGATCGCCATCAATACAGTAAAACGTGTCGTTCCTTCTCTGATAAGCGAGGGGGCTTATGACTATCCCTACTTGGGAATCAGCAGTCTTTCTGAAATCAACTTGCTCCAGCAAGAAGCACTGGCCTTACCCCAATCAACGGGCGCTTATGTCACCACTATTACTCCAGATAGCCCGGCAGAGCGAGCTGGACTGCAAGGTGGGACTGAACAAACGGATATTATCAATTTATATTCTGGGGGTGACCTGATAACCGCCATTGATGGCCGATTTATCATGACCTTTAGTGATTTATTGTCGTATCTCATTCAAGAAAAAAGTCCTGGTGATGTGGTTACCTTCACCATATTGAGAGGTGACCAGGAGATAAACCTTGACCTAACTCTGGGAAAACGCCCATAAATTTCTTCACATCTTAGTTCATGGGCTGGTTTGATATCTCTGTTCAGAGTGATCCAGAAAGATTTAATATCTCTCAACCAACCAATTCGAGGAGATGCAAATGTTTACAGAAAATGATTTGCGGGAGCTGTTGGAATTTAAGACCGAACGCCAGGTTTTGAGCTTGTACCTAAATACAGATCCAACTCTAGGCAGTGCGGATGCATACAGACCTCGATTGCGGGGCATGTTGAAAGATGTTGAATTGGAAGAAGATGTCCAAAAAATAGAGCAATATATTGATTTTGAATTCGATTGGTCAGGGAGGGGTGTGGCACTGTTTTCCTGTACGGGGGAGGATTTTTTCCGTGCATATTCATTCGCAGTACCCATTCGTGATCGGGTTCGCATCAGCGAAAGACCATATGTCAAACCGCTAGCGGATTTACTCGATTTCTACGGAGGCTATGGTTTGGCCTTGGTGAATAAGATCGACGCTCATTTGTTTTACTTTCATTTAGGCGAAATCCTTCAAGAAAAGGAATTTGCCGGGGAAAGCGTTCGCCACACAAAACGAGGCGGGGGATCGCAAGCGCAAGGTCGCCGAGGGGGGACAGCAGGGCAAACGAACTATACTGAAGAAGTTGTTGATCGCAATATTAAGGATGCAGCTGAGTTAGCGGCACGCTTCTTCAATGAGAATAATGTCCGCCGAGTATTGATTGGTGGTACTGAAGAAAACGTTACTGCTTTCCGCAGTCAACTTCCAAAAGCATGGCAGAGCTTGGTTGTTGGCAGTTTCCCCATCAGTAAAACTGCTAGTCAAATCGAAATCATGGAACGTGCACTTCAGGTCGGACAAGAAGCTGAACGCTTAAAACAAACCAAGCTCATTCAAACCATTGTAACTAGTGAAGCCAAGGGGCGCCAGGGAGTTATTGACCTAGAAGATACTTTGAATGCCGTCCATGATGGACGGGTTCAAACTTTAGTGATTCGGGATGGGTACCGGGCACCAGGTTTCCGATGTATGGGTTGTGGTTATCTGACTACCGAAGAGCTGCAAACCTGCCCATTTTGCGATAATAAATTTGAGAACATCCCGGATGCTGTTGATTTTGCAGTTCGTCGAGTCATGCGGGATGGAGGCGAGGTTGAAGTTTTACATGATATAGAACAGCAGAAGGATTTCGGTCAAGTAGGTGCGATCTTGAGGTATTAAGTTGCTCATCAAGCGCACAACAAATAATTTTGATTAAATCAATAAAGGGAAGGTTTGTCACCCTCCCTTTATTGATTCTAAGGTTTAATTAGTCAACACTAATTTTGATTACTTTGGGACGATCTTCTTCAGCTTTCGGAACCCTTAGGGTGAAGACGCCATCTTTTAAATTTGCCACAGCTTTGGATGGCTCCAGTTTGGTGGGTAAATTTAATACGCGGGAAAAGCGACCAAATGGTAATTCGCTAACCAGCACTTTGCTTTCTTCATCCTCAACCCGATCGCTGAATTTGCCACGAATGGACACAGTTTTATTTAATATCTCTACATCGATTTCATCAGCTTCGATTCCGGGAACTAAAGCGGAGATCATGAAAGCATCGTCATCTGATTTTACATCGACCGCTAAAACGTTCTCACGATCAAGAGCTTCTGCAGTACCAACATTATTTACGACAAGGCGCGGCCTGCGTGCTATTCTTTGGTGGGGGGAAACATACCAGGTCATCATTATTCTATTCATCTCCTTAATTTATAGTAGTTATTGATATTACTAAATATAATCGTGGGGTATCAGAATAACGCAAGCAGAATGTTGATTTTTTATTAGAATCAATCTGCTTTCCTGGCGAGAATGATCGCATACGGTGAATCTTGTTGGAATTCTGATCGTCGATAATCCCCGAACATTTGGATTGGAATCAGTTTTTCCGCCGTAAGTTCAGCGAGGTATTCATCGACACTGTTGAGTGAATGCTCGATTTCTACGGTTTCTCTTATCACCTGACCATCCGGATGCAATTGATCATAGTGCCAGCGAAAGACAACACTCGATATTAATCGTTCCCACCCGCTGCTAATCTGAATGGGATTACCGGACGAGGGATGTATAAAAGTATCTTCAATTTCAATTTCGCCTTCAACGGGTAAACTTTCCAAATAAGCTGGATTTGGAAAACTAGCCGCAAATATCCCTCCATACCGTAAATGCTCGAAAATCCGCTGATATGCTTTTCTGCGCGTTTTTTTTGGTAAGGTGGATAAGGTATTACACGCCAGGAAAATAAGCGAAAAATTCATGCTCAGATGAAATTCTTCCAGGTCGGACTGGAATACTAGAATTCGATTAATAAAGCTGCTATTCATTGTGTTCTTCAAGAAAGTTAAGGCTTGGAAATTGATATCCAGGCCAACTACAAGATGACCTGCCTCGGTTAACGGCATTATCAATCTACCTGTACCGCATCCTAATTCAAGGTTTGGACCACCCAATTCCTTCGCCAGTCGAGACCAAAAAGGGATATCCTCAGTTTCGTTTAATTGGTGGAGATGGAATAAAACAGGATCAATGGTCATAGAAGGATATATCCGGTAATATGAAGGAAATCATAATTCTAGTTGATTTATATTTAATCCTGGCAGTTGGATCACCTCCATTATAGCCGTATCAACAAGGTATCCCAAATTTGGACTAGTGAAAAGTTTTCCTGGATCAACTAACGATATACAGATCTTCACCATTTTTCTCCCTCAGCATAGATTTTGGCATGGGTTTATTGACACCCAATATAATTACGATTATGATCCCCTCACCACAGGCCGGCTGAGTGGTCGCGGTTCTGCTTGCCAGAGCCGAGGAAAGTCCGCACTCCACAGAGCACTTTGCCGGGTAACTCCCGGGGCGGGGCAACCTGCCGCATAGGGCCGCAGAAACATACCGCCGGTTTCCGGTAAGGGTGAAAAGGTGGTGTAAGAGACCACCGGCGTCCTCAGCAATGAGGGCGGCCAGGCAACCTCCAAAGGGAGCAAGGCCAAGCAGGGACCAGAGGCTGCTCGCCTCACTTCCCCAGCAATGGGGATGTAATCCCGGGTAGGCTGCAAGAGCTGCAAGGAGACCTGCAGCCCAGATAGATGGCCACTCAGGCGGTTCATACCGCTGGACAGAATGCGGCTTACAGGCTGGTCTGTGGGATGATTTATCAATCGGATTTACTTGATTCTATCAAGAGCTAATGCTATACTTTTATGGGGGAAGTGACTTAAAATGTTATGGTCGCTGTATTTATTGGTGCCGTTCCCGTATAGGTATGCTGTCAATATAAAGATAGTTCACTGCAGGGAAACAGAAGGGAGGGCACGATGCCTGACGAGAAAACTGAAGAAAAGAACGAAAAAGAACTAGAAAAGCGCGAGGAGAAATCACCCGACGAAAAGTACCGCCGCGATCCGCTGGGGTCGATCATCTGGGCCTGCATATTGATTTGGGCAGGAGCGGTCTTGCTGCTCAACCAGCTCGGTTACTTAGACCAGATCAAGGAGATCCTTTTTGCCAACCGGGCTGAATGGACGCTTGGATTTCCAGGCGACTTTTCTGTTTGGGGTTTGATCTTCCTGGGTGCAGGCGTGATCCTGCTCTTCGAAGTGCTGCTGCGCTTGTTGATCCCAGCCTACCGCAAACCGGTCACCGGTACCATCATCCTGGCCTTTGTCTTTATCGGCATCGGTTTGGGGAATGTGCTGCGCTGGGAGTTCATTTTCGCCCTGGTGCTGATCGCCGTCGGTTTATCAATCATCGTCGGCAGCTTCACCCGCAAGCGAGAATAAACCTACAACCGACCCAAATTGAAAGACATAAATTCGTCCCAGCCATAGCGCAGGGGAACCCACCATTCCTCGCGCCCAATGCAGCGGAAATAAGGCGCTTCCTTGGCTAAAACCAGGTCGCCAATCCGGTAGCGCGGCAGGATAGGAGTGGAGACGATCAGTGAACCTCGCTCGCCGGGACGCATATCGTGCAGTAATTTTATTTTATTACCCACCTGTACTTCGAAAAAGAACAGGTCGTAGTTGGGCACCCAGGCACGCTTTTCATCCAGCTGCTGACCAAACATTCCTTCTGTGGCGCCGTAAATCTCCCTGATCACTGCGGGACCATACATGGCATTCAAAGCCGGTTGGTACTTGGTATTGATCCCTGCCACACTGCCCAGGGTCATGATCTGGGTTTGCCATAATTCCTTGGGATAGACCTTGTGTTCCTTGATAAGGTAGCGACCAAATCGCAGCGCAGTAGGGCATACCCCTCCCACCAGGGTGACATTTTGCTCCTTGCAGGTTGTATAAGCCAATTCAAAGCGGCGGTTCCAGTCGCTTTCTGTTTTGCCGCCACCCAGGGCGTCGATCTCATCCTGGGTGGGAGCAGATTTGATGGGTGTGGTTTTGGAAACGAACTTTGTGTAGATGCCGGAGCTGTAGCCGTACTCCACCTGGCGCTCGCCAACAGAAACCGTACCCACCACGGAGGGGAAATTAAGGTTCAGGTTGACCCCGGCGAATAAATCAAAACGCTGGGATGTCGCCACATAATTCATCATCGCCCGGCCTGCGCTGGTGCGTAAACCCATATCGGTGGGAGTCATGGGGATGAACTTGGATTCACCTTTGGTTGTGCCGCGGGTGATCGCCCACCCGATTGGTTCTTCCCACAAAAGCAGGTCGATCTCTCCAGCCATTACCCTCTCGATGATGGCTTTGTAATCGTCATCATACGTGGCTACCGGGAAGGCGCGCTGGTAATCTTCCAGCGTCTCGATATTCCCAGCCCCATGCTCTTGACCGTACTTTGTCTTGGCATAATCGACGATCAGGTTATGAAGGACCGCATCTTGGGCGGATGCGGGATCGGCGATTGAGCGATGCCAGGGTTCCAAAAAAGATTGGAGCAGCTGTGCTCCACTTTGAGGATCGATATTCATGACTGACCTCCTAGGATGTGTCGTAGATCTAACTACTCCATTGTATAGTCGATTCGCCAATGGGGCAAGAATTTGGTGATCGTTCAACAGCAATATTTTTGTTTAGATCGTGCTTTGATTTCCTAAGATTTGATATACTAAGCCAGTTCAACCCATTTGAAGGGGTAGGTGATGATCGATCGCATCGTTCGTTTTCTTAATCGAATGTTGGTCAAAGCAATCCTGGATATCAAGTTTTACAATTTGGATTCACAACCCAGGGAGGGGGCATTGATTGTGGCTGGAAATCACCTGGGCGTGTTGGATGCCTTGATCGTCTTTTCTGTGATCGATAAGCGGGATTACATCGTCATGGTGGCGGAATATCACAAGAACTACGCTTTCCGCCGCTGGCTCGGAAAAATTGTAGGTGCCATCTTTGTAGATCGGTACCAGGCCGATTTCGCTGCCCTGAGAGAAGTGATGAAGCGTCTCAACCAAGGGGGGGTTTTGATCATCTCTCCCGAGGGTACGCGCAGCAAAACTGGCGGGCTCCTTCCTGGACAACCTGGGACTGCTTACCTGGCTTCAAAAACCGGCATCTCGGTGCTGCCGGTGAGCATCGTAGGAAGCGAAGATCGATTGATTTTGGCAAATCTGAAGCGCTTGAGACGTTCTCCGGTGAAGGTTGTGTTCGGCGAAGCGATCAGATTTGCACCTGTCTCGAGGGAAGGAAGGGAACAGGCCCTGCAGGGCTATACCGACGAGATCATGTGCCAGATTGCAGCCTTACTTCCCGAGGAATGTCGCGGTGAATACGCAAACCACCCGCGCTTGAAGCAGCTGCTAGATGATAAATCGCTCGAAATGAAGGTGGAATAGTAAAGGATCCCGAAATTCGTTTGCCTGAATTTGTAACCTTTTTCACGTTTGCGCATCTAAAATTGAAGAAAAGCATTGCAGTTATCAAACCACGCGAGATATTTTTGTCAGGTTTGATCAACAAGGAGAAATAAATGCCGATTTTTGAATTTGTCTGCCAGGATTGCGGGACACCCTTCGAGGAGTCGGTGCGCAGTGCGAACACAGTGGTTGAAGTTTCATGCCCTTTCTGTGAGAGCAGCCAAGTAGCGAAGCAAATCTCGACCTTCGCCTCAAAGGTCACTGGGACAGGCAGCTCTTTTTCAAGCACCCCAGCAGCCTCCTGCAATTCAGGCAGCCTTTGAGGGATATAAATCACTATCGACCGTGGGTCGATAAAATTCTCAAACTGCAAACAAGAAGCTAAGGTGCTAAGTTTCAGCATTCCACCTACTGAACCTGGTTCAGATCTAAAATCCCCATTTACGAACATCACCTGATAGAATACCGGCAGTGTAGCGATGCAAATGCCGGTCAATTCTGATCATACCCAAGCACATCCATTTTTAAAATGGGCGGGCGGTAAACGCCAGCTGCTGGCACAGCTGGAAGCCCACTTCCCTCCCCAACTGCTCAGCGGAGAGATCTCTCGCTATGCAGAACCTTTTGTGGGCAGCGGTGCGCTGTTCTTCAAGGTTCTCCAATCTTTCGCAGTCCGTGAGTGCCTGCTGGCGGATATCAACCCGGAGCTGATCCTGGTCTATAAAACCATCCAGAAAGATGTGGATAGGTTGATTGCTTGCTTGGGGGAGATAGAGACACGCTATTTGGATTTGGATCACGACCAACGTCAGGATTTCTATTACCAGATCAGAGCGAAATATAACCAGCAGCGAGATACGGTCCAGTATCAGGACTATGATCAATGTTGGGCCAAACGGTCGGCATACATGCTTTTCTTAAACCGCACCGGTTATAACGGTTTATTTCGCTTGAATTCCAAAGGTGAATTCAATGTGCCCTTTGGGAGATATAAGAATCCGCGCTTATTAGATGTCGACAACCTCCACAATGCCGCGGCACTGCTCCAAGGAGTATCCATCCAATATGGTGATTTTGAAGAAATTGCGGATTTTGTGGATGATACCACCCTGGTGTACTTTGACCCGCCATACCGCCCGCTCAGCACCACTGCTCATT
>DATKXE010000266.1:0-2805 GCA_035529195.1 Anaerolineales bacterium | reverse complement strand
GGTATGGATTAATAATTGGCGGTTCAGACCTAAACGCTCATCCTCTGTTAATACCTGCGCTAACCGTGATTTTCCCCTTCGCAAAGGTTTTACTGGAACGATCGCCCATAAGGTCATTAATTTTTCCTTTCAATTGACTATGTATTTTTGGCATCGAATATCTTCCCCAAAACAGTATATCAGTGATAAATAAAATCAGAGCCAATAATTTTGTTATTAACACCGCCGATATCAAGATACTGCCGATTTATGATCCCGAAGAAGCAGCTTCCCAAATTCGATCACCTGCTCAGCTAAATTTATGCGATCCGTTGGGGTCTTCATGAGTGTATTTCTAACATGAGAACTTATCCCTAATTTGTGAATCGCATTTTGTTGGTCTTCATCAAGAGTGTCTAGGATGAACCCGGAAAGCAAGCCACCACTGGAAATCGATCCATAATGCACCGCAACATTAGCAGCAGATGGACTAATACCCATTTCAAGGAACATTTTTGCTGCGGGACCTTTTACGGTTTTTCCTTGAATAATCGGTGAGACTGCTATCACACACTTCCCCTCAACATTATCATTTATGGCACCTGGTATGCCTGGAACTGCCAAAATGGGATCAATACTGACCCAAGGATTGGAAGGGCAAATCACCACCAAGTCCGCTGCGAGCAAAGATTCCAACACGCCGGGGGCAGGAGTCGCTGAATCCACTCCTTCAAAATAAAAACCTGACACCTGAGGTTCGCAATGGTATTTAACAAAATAATCTTGAAAGAGTAAATCCCCTTCACTTGAATGGACTACAGTCGCAACACGGTCATCACTCATTGGCAAAACTCGCGCAGCAATTTCCCATTTGGTGGAAAAATTGTGGCAAATCTCGCTGAGCACCTTCCCTTCTTTTAGTAATCTGGTTCGTTCCATATGAGTTCCCAGATCTCGATCTCCCAATCGAAACCAAGTCGGACCACCCAATTGATCCACTGTCTCCATTGCCTGCCAGGTCTCTCCTTCTTGTCCCCATCCAGTTTTAGGATTAGCAATTCCAGCAAGTGTGTAACACACCGTGTCTAAATCGGGACAAATCCGCAATCCGAAATGATCAAAGTCATCAGCTGTATTGACGATAATTGTCAATGATTCACCAGGCAGGATTTTAGCCAATCCATCGACGAGTTTTGCCCCCCCAACACCACCAGCCAAAGCGACCACTTTCATCTCACACTCCTGAGAACATGTCTTCAATCATATTCACACTAGATTTCTTCTTCCAGTTTAAAGCTAATATTCCAATTCATCCCATCACCTGTATTTTCTCCGGAAGCAGCTTATAAATCAAGCGGATTTCATTGGGATCATTCAGGGTATATTGAGAATTACCAGTGTATTTCTCGGACAAATCATTGATGTGCTGCCTGGCTCCTTCTTGTTTGATTTCGACGATCCTGCCGCGAATCTGAATGTACCGGTAAGGCTTCTCTTGATCGTGGATCGCTATTGCTACCTGCGGTCTCTCGCGCATATTTTTATCTTTAACTCGTCCCTGGGTTGAATTGATCAGGATATATTGTTCATCAGTATTGAACCAGATCGGAGTCACCTGTGGGGTTCCGTCATTCATACTGGTAGCCAAATATGCGTAGGCGCGCACTTCATCGCTGACCAAGTCAGCATGAGATTCGGGAATATTTACTATACTCATAACTCTCCTTTTACTTTTTACGTTGAATTAAAATTGCATGCATCTTGTGTGATTTATGGAAATTCTGAATTGTAAGTATTTCTGATTCTGAGCAACCTACAACTAATTTTATTTCACTATCCATTTTATGCAAATCAACCGTGGCGAGAAAACAATCAATTTTCTTAGACCCCAATGAACCAAGCCAAACATCGATACCTCCTCCATCCGTTGACTTCGTGTCTTTCAAATATCCATAATCCAGCGGATAAGTTAATTCTGGGAAATGTGGGTGGGTAGAACCTTTGGGGCGATCGATAATGATTGATGTGCTTGATACAAGCTTTTCCATGAACTCCCAAAACTCATCTTCCACAGCTACGCTACCTCGGTAAATAAAAATCGAAGAATTACAAATCAACTGGTTCACGAGATGTAGTTCAAGCCAAATCTAAAGAATGTGTTGATTACCGGAACATATCTTCTTGTTCTGGGCGGATTAATTCCTCCAGGGATGCTTCACGAAGAGCATATGGAAAGCCACGCACAAGAACAACCGGAGTCCCTTCACCTGCCTGGCCCATAACAAGCGAAGCAGCTGCGGCTAATTCATCAGCAGCTCCTACTTGGGTGACTCTCAAGGTTCTGCCGAATAAATCAGGATCACCCCGCAAATCCTCTAACCCAGGTAAGCCGGATATGCCGATTGCGACACCCACGGTCCCCAATCTCCAGGCACGTCCATGGGAGTCGATTATTAATATTCCAATTGTTTGGCAGCACCATTCTTCAAGTTTACTTCTTATTAATTTCGAAGAGTAATCCGGGTTTTCTGGGAGTAATAATACCCACTCATCCGAATCACTCTCAGTATTGACATTCGAGTGATCAATACCTGCGTTGGCACAAACAAAACCAAGCCGGTGTTCAACGATGATTGTGCCTAGACGGGTGCGCAGAATAGATTTGCTTTCCTGAAGGATCAACTCTATTAACCGCGCATCCTTATCAACTTGCTCACCAAGAGCCAAGGCTTTTCTTGATGGTGACACAGAAGCAAGATTGATAAAACGATCCTCTGATTTGGAAACGATTTTTTGAGCTAAAACCAGGATGTCTCCATCTTCGAG
>DATKXE010000265.1:0-9589 GCA_035529195.1 Anaerolineales bacterium | reverse complement strand
ATTCGGCACCAACAGTGCCTCATCAGTCTGACTGACAATGATCTCAACGGCGGCGGTCATACCTGGCCTGACATCAGCATCGGCATCCAGCAGCACGACCTTTACCATGAAATCAACCACACCCTGGCTGGTAGAACCAACCTGGGAAACTTCGACAACCTGACCGTTATATTCCTTGGCGAGGACAGCATCGAAGGTCAAGATGACTGGCTGACCGACCTCGACCAGGTTAATATCGATTTCGGATACTCCCACATCCACTGATAATTGAGAAAGGTTATCCAGGCGGAAGGCTGGTGTGCCAGGACTTACCTGGTCATTGGGTTTGCTGATCACCTGGGTGATGGTGCCATCAAATGGAGCCAGGATGCTGGCTTTGTCCAGCGTAGCCTGGGCTGCGGTCACCCGTGCCTGGGCAGCGACGATATCTTCCGCAGTCGGGCCATCCTTCACGCGCTGCCATTCACGCTGTGCATCGGATAATTGGGCTTCAAGCAGGGCGAGATCAGCCGGGCTGGTGCCGTCTTTAATGCGTTCCCATTCCACCCGGGCTTCAAACAGCTGGGCTTGAGCATCCAGCAGATTGGCTTCAGCCACGGCTACATCGTTCGGGTTGGGCGGTGATTTCAGATTCTCATATTTTTGGTGTGAGTTATCATATGCGATCTGCAGCTGAGTGCGCTGCATTTCCAAACCTTCCATGAATTGCTTGTAGCGCCGGCGGCTCTCCCAAGGTTTGTATTGATCATCTCGTTTGTTTAACTTTTTCTGAATGCGATCGATCAATTCCTGGTTATCATTGATCTTCTTCTCCGCCAGCACCAGGTTGGCCTGCGCCTGATCGAGTGCAGACTGGGCAACCGGGGCAGTGATTGTTTTCAGCTTGCGGTCAGCGTCAGCAACAGCTTTGTCGGCTTGTGCGATGGCCTGGAGTACAGAAGCCTGGTCTATATCTGGGCTGCGGGCATCATCTAGCACATCTTGAGCCGTTTCGACCGCCTGTAATGCGCGGGCACCCTGCAGCTGGGATTCTAATAAAGTATCCAACGCTTTTTGGGCAGATACCAGGTCTGCTTGGGCCAGGATATCAAAAGGGGACAATGAGCTGGGATCGAGAACGGCCAGCACATCACCGGCCTGGACCTCGTCACCAACCTGGAAGTAGACTTCAGCAACAACCCCGGAGGTCTTCCAATTTAACAGCGCGGATTGGTCGCTGCTGACCGTGCCGGTGGCGCCGACGATTTCGCTCACAGGTCCAATATCAATTTGCGTGGTTTCGATATCATCAGTCAGCGTGACTGCAGATGACCTGGGATTCAAGACAAAGTAGAGAATCGCAGCTATCGCCAGCACACCAACTATTCCGATACCAACATAAACAGATTTTTTCATTTGAAAATAGTCACCTTAAGTGTTTTGCAATTTATCATTATAGATTATCCACTGCAAGGGACGTGTAAATAGTTTATTAGAATCTATACTCGTTTGATTCTGGGCATAGGATAGCACAAGACAGCCAGAAGCATGAAGTGCCCGGTGTCATTATTTTGAGCAGGGTTATATGACTGCAGTCATATGGTGACCGGGTGAAATGTGACTGGGGTAAATATCCGCAAGCCAGGGACTGTGCTATGATGGGCGCATGAAAAGCGCGACAGTTGAACCTGGATTGCTGAGAGTCTTCCGCTGGTATGCGGGATTGCGATTTGCACTTTATCTGGTTGTGGGTTTGCGATTTTTGCTGAGCCCAAATTTCTCGCAGCGGATAGAATTCGATCCAACCCCTTACCTGGGGCTGACGCTGCTCGGCATGGCCCTGCTGCTGGTATACCTATCGGTGCCCTGGCTGCAGCAACGAATGGGCAGTCTATATCTACCGGTTGGGATCATTTTGGCAGCCTCGTCGTTGATTCTAGAGAGGGTGTTTACCCCCGTGCCAACGATCTGGTTCTGGCAGCCAGATCCATTCTTTTATGTGCTCCTGATCCTGGTTGCCTGGCAGTACAACTTCCGGGAAGTACTGCTTTTTACTCTGGGGACTACCGGGCTTGAAATCGTGCTTAATTTGCTTCTACCGCAACAGACGCTGCCCATTAACCAGATGGCGGGGATATCCAGTCAAATGATCGCGATCGGCTCATTAGTCTTACGAACTTTTTCATTCTTAATTATTGGCTTTGTGATCACACGCTTGGTGTCTGCCCAACGCCGGCAGCGCAAAGCTCTAGCCGAGGCAAATATCAAGCTGGTGCAGAATGCAGCCATGTTGGAGCAGCTGACCATCAGCCGTGAACGCAACCGGCTGTCACGAGAACTGCATGATACTTTAGCTCACACCCTGAGTGCGCTCGTGGTCCAGATCGACGCGGTGATCGCGGTTTGGGAACCGATCCCAGATCGAGCACATGAGATGCTGGAAGGCATGCTGGACACCACGCGCAAAGGATTGGAAGAAACCCGGCGTTCATTGAGGGCGCTGCGAGCTGCGCCGCTGGAAGATATGGGATTGGCGCTGGCTTTAGGCAGCCTGGCGAAGGATTTCGCAGCCCGCAATGGACTGAGTTTGGATTTGGAGGTACCCGAAGAGATCAACAACCTGCCTCCAGAGATCGAGCATGGATTTTACCGGGTGGCGCAAGAAGCGTTGGAAAATATTATCCAGCATGCAGGGGCAAAACAGGTGCGGGTCGCATTGGTGGAAAAAAATGACCGCCTGACGCTGACCATTGCGGATGATGGCCGCGGTTTCGATACGAAAACAGAAGCGACTGAGCATCAGCTGGGTTTGCAGGGTATGTACGAGCGAGCAGAATTAATTGGTGCTGAGTTGGAAGTTTCCAGTGAAGCGGAAGAAGGTACGTTGGTGCGATTAAGCAAGGAGAATGGTGGTGGTACGCGTATTAATTTGTGATGATCAAGCGGTAGTCTGCGAGGGTCTTGAGATGATCCTGGATGCCGATCCCGATATAGAAGTCGTAGGCCTGGCTTATGATGGATCGGAAGCCCTGGAATTGCTTGCCTCTACCCGACCAGACCTGGTATTAATGGATTTAAAGATGCCGGTTATGAACGGTATTCATGCCACGCGCGAGATCAAAAAAAGGAATGCGGATATTAAGGTATTGGTTTTAACTACCTTTGGCGAGGATGAATGGGTTTTCGATGCGGTACGCAGCGGCGCCGATGGGTACTTGTTGAAAGGAACACCCCGCGATAAGCTGGTATCGGCAGTTAAAGGAACCGCCGCAGGGGAGGCGCATATTGATCCGGAGGTGGGCGGCAGACTGCTGGCGCAGGTGGCTCAAAATCCGGCTCACCAGGATAGCACCATGGCAGCTGATTTAAGCGACCGTGAGTTAGATGTATTAAAGCTGCTGGCACAGGGTTTGACGAACGCAGAGATCGCTGAACGACTCTTTTTGACGCGCGGCACGGTACGTAATTATGTCAGCGCGATCCTCAGCAAGCTGAATGTGGAAGACCGCACACAGGCCGCCATACTGGCAATCCAGCACGGATTGCTTACTGCGCAAGATTTGGAATAAGGATAGACTTTCAAATCGATTTGAAGATCTTTTGAGTCATTCAGCCATGATCGGAGTGAAAACTCTTAGCGGTTATTAAAACCGAACGAATTCAGATAACAAGCCCCAGATATTCAGCGAACGGATTATCCACCAAATTCAAGCCAGGAGTGGGAAGAATATTTTATCCCTGGCAATATTTCAGGCTATATATTAACCGCGCGGGGATTGGTTAAACCGTGAAAGACTAAGCTGCTGAACCTAAAGCACAGGGACCAACGACCGCACATTTTCCACAAACGTGAATATCATCTCCAAGATCCAGAAAATATTGCGCATTTCTAAGGCATTGCTGCCAACATGCCTGCCGGTTAAACTGCTTTTCTTCATCAATTGCATCTACTGGACATCCAAGCACACAGTCAATGCAGGCGCCTGTCAAAAAATACTCACAGCGTTCTTTTTGGGCCGGTTTGCCGGTTGGCAATTCCACGTCAATAACAAGGCTACCAAATCGACCAGCACAGCCTGCATCTGTAATGACCAGCTGATGTAAGCCAAAACTGCCAATTCCTGACATTACAGCGATACTTTTATGAGACCAGCGACTTCTCAAAGCCGTTTCATCAAAGTTCCCTGTAGCTGGTTCTGCTGCAGCCTGGATACCGTACTGGCTCAATTTTTCAATCAGCCCCGAGGTGATTTGCCCAATCAAAGCATTGGTTTCATGATATGCAACTGCCCATTCACGAGCGACCAAATCCTTCTGCACCTGATTGGCAGACACAATTTCAGGAGTAAAGGGCAGGAAGAAACTTACGATAGCACGCGCCCCAGGAAGTAAATCACCAGGCCGCAAGTGTTTGAACCCGGTCAGCGTGCTGAGATTCGAGAAGCGCGGATCATCCGCTGATACAAAACCAATGATTGGGTTACGATAGCCAGTGATTAAATCCTGTTTGGAGACTTCCTGTACAATAGTTCCCTGGATGAAGGAGGCTGCTTGCGATGGTTTCATATAGAAGGGGATTCAATCAGAGGTCCAGGATGAGGTGAATATCCTCGGGTTCAAGTGCATACAACTCGGGATCGACCTTATCTGCCAGATTGCAACCTTGGGAAAGGTAGAATCCAACCGCAGATTCAGAAGGTACCGCTGAAACGTACATGAGAAGGGCTCCAGCTGATCTGGCAATCGCACGGGCTTCATCCATTAATCTTTTTGCGATACCCCGCCGACGAAATTTATAGCTGACATGCAGGAATGCCAATTGGGCCATATCTTCCCGCAGCCGAGGTCGAACGACAGCAACCCCCACAAGAAGATCGTCATTGAATGCTCCCAGCATGACACCACCTTGATCCAGATGCGAGCGGCAGAAAGCCAGCTGCTCAGCAAGGGAGTGGTCACCATCACCATCCAAAAACCAACCCGGCACTTGCCAGTCAACTGCCACTTGAGTAAGCTCCCCAGCCTCAACCTCATAGGCGCGTGTGATATGCTCCGATCGATCTAACTCAGAGATGCGCTCAACCTGCCCCGGTTTCATGCGAGTGCAGTTTATTGGAATCTCTTGGAGCTTTTTATCTTCCATGCAGCCCGTCTGCCATACTCGTGGCTGACGCTACAGCACTTCTGTGAGATCTAGGTGGCGAGCAGCAGCGCGCTGCTGCATCCACTCGGATTTCGATCCCGGAACCGGCACGACCTCCTGTTCAGGACGGCGCACCAAGATCAAGGCGTTTTCTGGGCAGGCCTGGACGCAAACTCCACAGCCGACACAGCGCAGCTGATCGACCTGGGCAGTAAAATCCATGCTCAAGGCGTTAAACTGGCAGTACTCCAGGCAGTCCTCGCAGGCCAGGCACAGATCCTCATCCACGGTATTGACAAATGCAGATTTAGCAACCGCGTTGGCGATACCCAGCTCGCTGATGCCGCGCAGCACACCACAGGAGCAGGTGCAGCAGTTGCAGATATAGGATTCGCCGTGCTGATTGTTGCTGACCGAGTGCACCAGACCGGCTTCCGCCGCGATCTGAAGGGTATCCAGCGCTTCTTCCAGGGTTAAAGCGCGGATATAAGAGCTGTTATCGAAAGCCCCCGCGTTCTGGTTGAGCATCATGCAGACTTCAACGGGGTGATCGCAGGGATCGCCGATCAGGGCTTTTTGCTTGCGGCAAATGCAGTCCACCACGCCCCAAGCGCTGGCATTTTTAACAATATCTGAGGCACTTTCGTATGGACGGATCTGCATGTCAACCTGGACGCTCTCGCCAACCGGGATGACACGGTGGACGGCGGGTTCAATATTGAGCACGCTACCAAAAGACTGCTGGTAGTAACTTTCGAAGAGCTGTGCCATTTCAGCGTCTAAACTTTCCACCTGCATCTCATAGATACCAACCACAAAGGGCAGCAGCCCATATCCAAGACCACCTTCGATGCGCCCGGCGTTGATCAGGCCGCGCTTGGCCATACTCTTCAGCATGTCGCGCACTTCTTGATGGTCGCCGCCGGTTCGTTCGGCGATCTGGTGAGAATTTTCCAGGGTAAGCCGCAGCAGGGAAGCCAACTCGGCTTCCTGAGGGGAGTAAAGCCTTTCCAAGAGTTGTAATTCCAAACCATTCGGACTGGGTGGGTACCCGTTGGGAAGGCTGTCGAGACGCCGTGCTAATAGCTGGTAGGGATTAGGTGGCATGTCTATTCTCCTTTTGTTGCGAACTTAATCAAGAATAACGGAAGTGAGGGGGGTGCACAAGTGATAAATGTCCTTGATTGGTGATTAAATAGATCCATAGGACAAATCGTAAGATTTGAAGTATTGATCGCATCTTAAACCAATGGGGTCCTGCATATGAAAGAAGAAAAACACAAATCGAAAAAGCCGAAACAAACACGGCAACTGCGGCATGATGAAAATCGCAAGCGCCAAAGGTTTATCCAGGCAGGCATTTTTGCCCTGGTATTACTCCTGGCAGCAGGATATTTCCTCTGGCCGCGGCCGCAAGCGCTGGCGGTTAGCCCGGATCGCCTGAACGATGATCCATTCCTGGGTGCTGACGATGCTCAAGTAACGATAATCGAGTACGGTGATTTCGGATGCCCTTCCTGCCGGGCTTGGCACAATGCCGGAATCCTGGATCAGATTTTAGCCACTTATGGGGATCAGGTACGTTTTGTGTGGCGGGATTTCCCGGTGGTCACCGCCTTTTCACCAGAGGCGGCACAGGCTGCGCAGTGTGCCTATGATCAGGGACATTTCTGGGAGTATCACGATCTGCTGTTCGAGCGGGCTGCTTCACTCCGGGTGGGGGATTTGAAGGGCTATGCCAACGAATTGGGGCTGGATACTGTCGCTTTTGATCAATGTCTCGACTCCGGGCAGCACCAGGCTACAGTGGAGAAAGACCTGGAGGAGGCTTTCGAGCGACGTCTACCCGGCACGCCTTCATTCCTGATTAACGAGCAACCACTTGCCGGACCACCAAATTTCCAAACATTGCAGAGTTTGATTGAGGCAAACCTGAACCAGTAAACTGCCAGCCGGAATCATGCTTGAAGATAGTTTGATTGCTATATACAATTTCCCGCCCCCGAAAAAGGGCGGGAAATTTTGTATCTTAGTAAATCTTATAGACCTGAGTGAGTCTGATAAGAAGCACTCAATGAGTTGTATTGTTGTAAAACCAGTTGTAGCTGTAGTATCCAGATGAACTCTCCAGGCGGATGGCAATGCTGTCCAGGCCTCGCAAGGCGGGAGGGATTGTATAGGTGGCGGTAATGGAGCCCCCAGTTCCTGAGTAGGTTTCAGCTGCTTTGATCCCAGCGACACCCTGGGTTCCAAACCTGCCCATCGTGACCTTAAAATCCTGGTGGGGCGGAAAGTTGAAAGTTTTAATAGAAACCTGCTTATTTCTGGTCACGCCGGTGATGACGAAGGTTGGAATGACAGTTGAATTGGGTTCTGGTTTCGTGCTGGGTGGAGTGGTGCTGGGAATGCACAGAACCTGTCCTGCGAAAATGCGGTTCGGGTCGACCAGGTTGTTGGCCTGGGCGATAGGTTTCCAGGTCAGGTTATAGAGCAGGCCAACCCGGTAGAGGGTCTCGCCCCACTTGATGGTGTGATAGGCTGAGCACCCGGCTGCCGTCGTGGGTTGTGAGGACCCATCCGGTCGTGCAGGGAACGTTCCGGCTGGAGCATACCAGTCTGATAGGTCGATATCCTGGATGGTGTCACCGGCTGTGACAACTACCGGCAGTAATGAATGATCGCTGCAGTAAGCACCCAACCCGCAAGTGACATATTTTGTATAGCCAGCTGCAAAGTCATCTCGGTAAGCAAGTACATGGTAAATCCCCGGATCGACTTCGATGGCATAGGAAAATTGATCTGCCGGTGTCTCGATCGAATAGTAGGTCGAGAAGCCATTATCTATGCGGATGGCGAAGATGGTTAATGCCGGGATGCGCTCACTGGGGAAGGATAACTTGCCAGTGATCACCCCAATTGTAGAGGATTGGTCAGATGATGAGCTGCGTATTTTGGATGGGGTTTCTACCGCTGATAGTTTATCCGGATTGAGCGAGCCTGCATTGGCTTTGATAGGCTGCAGTTGGAAATAAACCGTCACTGCAAAAACAAACGATAGTACGATTAAGATGAGTCTCGATTTCTGGGTAGAAAACATGGCAACCTCCGTTAGATTAGTTGAATTACTATCTAAGGAGATCATAAACTTTTCGTGTGGCAGGGGGATTTCAAGACTGTTGCAGGTAGGTCACGAGGAGTAACAATCTGGTAACAAGAGAGGATGAAGGAATTTAAGCGAAATATCAACGATGATATTTCATTGAGCAACTTAAACAAATTGTAGTAACGAATTAATTCGTTACTACAATCAAGTTGATGGCTAATTGAAATGAAACAATCGAACTAAAAGTGGTAATTAATTTTTCGGGATCAGCGCAATCCCCATTGGATCTGCTGGCTGCCGGCGGGCAGGTTGACTTCCGTGGGCTGCCAGGTATCACGTTCCACCATGATGATCTGGCTTTCGAGGTAGGAACCCTGGGAATAGCGGATGAAGAGCAGTTTGCTGCTGTCAGGCGACCAGAGCTGCAGCGCCCCGCTGCCCAAGGCAACCACTTCACTTCCGTCAACCCGCATGGCGATCATTTCAGGTACGCGGCCCTGGCCCTGGGTGGTGAACGCTAACCACTCTCCATCCGGGCTCCATTGGGCGGGCGTTCTCCAACCCTCGGAACCACCGACAGGCTGAAATTCGTGAATGAAGGTATAACTTTTCGAGGGCAGATCAAACAGAGCCAGGGCCATTTTCCAGACACCACTGGGTGCGAAGGAACCACCCACCCACCAGGTGATCTGGGTGCCATCGGGTGACCAGGTAGGGCTGCCGATCCTAAAATCCTCAGGGACTGCGAGCCCATAGGCCGCTGGATCGAAAGGCTGCTTACCGGTTTCTAAATGGTATAACCAGGCGCTGGAAGCTGTGTCGTAAGCGATGGTTTTCCCATCGGGAGAAGCGGCAGGACTCCAGAATGAAGAATTCTCATCTAAAACCTGGTAGCCGCTGCCATCCCGGAGCATAATGGAAGCCTGGCCAAAGCTCATCATTGGGCCAGCATCGATATCTGAAGAATTAAAAACGATCACCTCTGGATTGGCTGGCCACCACTGGCTGTTGCCTTGCGAGCGATTTGCAGCGGCGGTGAGATTCACCTCCTCGCCCGTGGCCAGGTCAGCCAGCCAGATATCATCGTCGCGGTCCAGAAGCACGTGGGTCCCATCTGGAGAAGGCTTGGCATCTCGCTCGGGGTACAAACGCTGGGGAAAGCCGCTTGGGTCAACCCACCAGGTTTCATCAGCCGGGATGTCGGTGTAGACCAGGCCCGCGATTTCCTGGTAAGGACCATCCTGAGCAATCTGGCCCGGAGGCGGGGGCAGCTGGTCCTGGGCATACCAATCACAGATGTCAATGCCCCCCGTGGTCTCCCCGGGGAGGACTGCAAATTCCAAGAGAGTGTGATCGGTGCATTC
>DATKXE010000264.1:0-2084 GCA_035529195.1 Anaerolineales bacterium | reverse complement strand
CAAGAAGTGATGCAGCTTATTGAGGAGAAACTGAGGCAGCTTAACCTTGGTAATCATTACGATATATTTTGTCGTGAACACAATCCCCTGGATGGGACGCATAAAGAAAGTGAGGCCATTGAACCGAGTTCTTTTAATGCTCCGTGGGTTGATGTAAGGGATTATGGCGAGGGCGTAGGAATTGGCGGTGATTGGACGGTAGCTTTTCGGACTGCGATTAGTGATGCCCCGCCTGGTGGAAAAATCTTTGCTCCAAATGGAACATATGGAACTACAGACACAATAACGATTAGTGATGGCAAGAGCTTGGTTGGTCAGTCAAAAGACTATACCATAATTCGTCCCACCTCTGCTGTAACTACTTCAGTAATCGTAAATAATGGTAGCCTAGAAAAGATTTATGTAGATGGGGTAAACACAAGTGGGAAAACAGGTGTTGTATGTGGATCAGCGTTAAGTGCTGGAACGAAATTAGTTGATGTTAAGGTTCAGAATTTCACTGGGGGTAGTGCGATTGGGGTGAAAGTAAGACAGGTTGTTGGTGCTTCGTTTTTACGATGTTATTTCAACGGAAATACAAACTGTGTTTTTGTTACTCCAGAAGCCGGAGATGGTACACCTACGACAACATGGTTTCAGGACACATCCTTTCGGGAAGCCACAGAGCAGGGTGTTTTGATAACTGGAGGCTATCAGGTTAATTTTTTAAACTGCATCTTTGAATCTAATTACCAGGAAGGTTTAAAAATAGTGCCAGGGGCATCTGCAAATGCAATTTTTGGTATCTTGCGTTCATGTTGGTTTGAGAACAACTGGAGAGATGATGAGGATCGAACGAGTGAGTATTCGCTAGTTGTAGATGGAACAGCAGTGGGATGTTCTGTTGGGGTACACCTTGACACCGTTTATTTTAATGGAACAGCAGAGACGGAAAAATCCATTGATTTTAATAAAGTTAAATGGACAAGCCTCTCTAAGGTTACTACCCCTGTTGATGTTGCTGGAGCAATCAGGGTTCAAGATGCAACCAGTGAAGTTACTTTTATTGATGATGCTGGACGAACGGCATTAACTAATGTAGCCAATGCCGATGGCGCCTATGTCTGGTATCCGATACAGTACACCTTAAACGCTGCCGGAATACAGACTTTGACGTTGTCTATATATGCGAACAATGCGGCAGCGATAGCCGGTGGGCTTGTCGCTGGACAGCTTTATCGCACCAATGCTGATCCGGATACAATTTGTGTGGTGCATTAAAACAATGGGTGCAATCATGATAGCAAAATATATTACTCGGCAAGAGTACATGTGCAGATGTTGTTCTGGGATGCCTCCCGATTATACGGAACCACATGATTCAGCGTTTGAGATATTATTTGATAGTTTTGCTTTAGTCAGAGAGCATCGGGGATCACCCCTTAATATAACGTCAGGGTACAGGTGTCCACGTCACAACTCGTTTGTGGGTGGGAAACCGTTGTCCATTCATCAATGGGGACTAGCCATTGACGTGGCGGTTGAACCGCATGAGATAGATGACTTTTACAGTATGGTCATTGAGGATATTCCAGATTTACGGATAGGTAAAGGGTTTGATTTCATACATATGGATGCCGGATACCTTATTTATCCACGGGCTAGTGAGGTATGGAAACGAGGACAAAGATGGAGTTACTAATGACAGATGAAGTACAGGTGGACTGGGAGAAACTCAAAAATCCACCAGAGCCGTTCAGGTTGGTAGTGCCGGACTACAACGACATAGGGTTTCACAAGAAGATAATAAGGTTGAAAGACCATTTAATGAACAAGTACCTAGAGACAAGTGATGAGTATCGCAATGAACCCTACTTGGATTATGTGATTAAAGGCGGGTTGTTTGGTTGGGGTACATCTATGTATGAGGCGGGGGATATGGATGTCCTAGTAGGATTTATTAGCCCCGTCCCAGGATTCAAGTGTACGATGTCATTGAATTTCATAGATAAGAAGATATGGGGAAAAGAGTTTGTACGGGCAGGCAAGAAGCTGATTGCTATGTACATGGATGAGTTTCAGTTGAAGCGCATCGGTACGCAGAC
>DATKXE010000263.1:0-4507 GCA_035529195.1 Anaerolineales bacterium | reverse complement strand
CTGAGATCATCGAGATAAATTTAAGAATTTTCTGAGATCACCGTGGGCTCTGTGGTAAATATCAATACTTATTGGAAAATGGGTACATAGTCTTGATTTAATATGTGCTGTAATGTGTATAATTCTACCATCCGGGATGTTAACCTTCGAGCCTTAAACTAGGGTAGCCTTCCAATCCAAACGGGTTACTCTCCCATAACGACTTGCCTTGATGTGGTTTTCTCTTATAATGGTTGTTATCCAGATGCATTGATACAAATTAATAAATTTATATAGAAGGAGGACAGCATGTCAAACAGTGTTTATAAGGTCATTGAGTTAGTCGGGACAAGCACCGAATCGTGGGAGAAAGCTGCCGCGACCGCAGTTGAGACGGCTTCTAAATCATTGCACGATCTAAGAATTGCGGAGGTTGTTGAACTCGACATGCAGCTTGAAAATGGTCAAGTAATGGCTTATCGAACGAAGCTAAAGGTTTCCTTTAAATATAAGACCTCTGATTGATCCACTTCCTTTAGAAAAATTCAGTCCATCTAACCTCTGAACGAATCCTCATAAGGACAATTTCTTTCACAGGTCTTATACACGCGCCTCATGAACGGGGTCCTACGACCCTCCGTCACCGACTTGGGTAAAGCGCTTCCACGTGCGCATAGCACAGGCAAGACGGTTGAATTTCATGAAAATATCTGTCTGATCCCAATCAGAGCATCTTGGGCGGTAAGCCAATCGGTATCGGGAAACAAGCGCGCTATCTGGGGTGAGAACCTCACTGAACTGCGCATCACACGAGATGGATCTCCACAAGAGCTGATCTTGCCCTGCTTGAGAATCGCAGCCCGGTCGGCAACCTCAGCCGCCAGCTCAACGTCGTGTGTGACCAGTAAAATTGCCATGCCCTCGTCTCGCCAGCCGCGCAGTAATTGAGCCAGGGACTGCTTAGCGCCGTAATCCAGACCGCGGGTGGGCTCATCCAGCAGCAGCGTTTTGGGTTTTGTTACGGTGATAGCGCCCAGAGCTACACGCTGCCGCTGACCAACGCTCAAATCACGCGGGTAATCATCGGCTTGATTGATAAGCCCTAATCGCTCCAATAATGCCCGCGCAGTTCTATCGGCTTCTTGTTCTCCGGCTGCGTCCATTTTACCGGCGTGGTTGCGGAGGGTTATCATTAATTCTTCGAGCGCGCTGTCGGCAAAAAGCAAGGCATTTGGATCCTGGGGCAGGTAGCCCACTGCACGGCAGATTTCGTCCATCCGCTTGTTGGAGATATCGACACCACCAGCGATTACCTTTCCCTTAGCTGGTTGCAGCAGCCCCACAATTGTTCGCAGCAGGGTGGTCTTTCCGGCACCGTTGGGTCCCATCAGAACAAGAATTTCGCCCTGGAGCAGATCGAGGTTGACCCCATCCAGGATTATTTGATTTCCATAGCGTACTTCCAGATCATGGATTTGCAGGTAGGGCTCCCCTTTATGTGAGACCGGGGTGGGTATCGTCTCTGATTTGGGCGTCCGTGATTCTATGTCGGGGATAAATTTACGTCCTTCCTCAACTGTCATAGGCAGGGGCTGCCATCCCAGTTCCTTTCCCAAAGTAACCACTGGCGGTGTAATGTCGGTCTGTGCAAAAACCTGGCGCGGCGGGCCTGATATCCCGCCGTTACCCTTTACATTCAAGGCGATCAATTGATCAGCAAAGGGCAGCACACGCTCGATGCGATGTTCAGCCAGTAGCACTGTCAGGTCGAGTGTCCGGTTCAGTCTCACGAGGGTCTCTAAAACGTCATGGGCTGATTTTGGATCAAGCTGTGAGGTTGGCTCGTCCAAGACCAGAACTTCGGGTCGCATAACCAGCGCAGTCGCCATAGCAACTCGCTGACGTTCACCTCCAGACAGCGTCTCCAGGCGGCGGTACCGAAGCGCTTTCAGTGATAATAAATCGAGCACTTCTGCCACCCGCATGCGAATTTCTTCCGCTGGCAGGGCAAAGTTTTCGAGGGCGAAGGCAATCTCATCCTCAACGCGGTCGACGATAAATTGGGCTTCGGGGTCTTGAAAGATGAATCCGACATGCCGGCTCATCAATTTAGGGGTTGCTTGCACCGGATCCAAGCCGTTCACTCGCACGTTTCCCTGGAGCGACCCGCCGCTGAAATGGGGAACTAACCCGTTCACGCAGCGCAGCAGGGTGGATTTTCCGGAACCAGACTCACCTATCACGAGCGCCAGAGTGCCCGGCGCAACTTCAAGGTTAATATTCTGGATGGCTGGTCGTTCAGAATCCGGGTAGGAGAAGGATACGTTCTGGAAAGAGATCATTTTGGCTTGATTATGAAAATGGGAATGAGTAATCCCATTGTCGCTGCGCCGATCAATGGATCGAAACCGGGCAGGTTGAGGATTGGATAGGGGTTGTAATGCAGGGAACTTTGATCTATCCAGGGTATAGGGAGAAGAAAGGCAGATATGACTACCATAGAGCCTATCAGCACCAGAAAATCTCGAAACCTCCAGATCTCCTGGTTGTAATTAGTACGCGGAACGCTGCGACCGATGGACCACAGCATCGCCGCGATCAGTGTTATGCCAAGAATCATCAGCCCGATTCCCAACAACTGCCACCCCTCAATCAGACGCAGCAGCCAGCCGCCAAGCAGCATTAGCAATCCAAAGACCATCCCCAGCCTGGTTTGTGAGGTCTGATTACCCCCTTCGCTGCTGGCAAAACCGCGCGCCGTCATTGCTTCAGCCAAACCCAGCGCTCGCTCCAGACCTCCTACAAGGAGCGGCATGATCAGGGGCAGCCAGTCGCGCAAGCCGCGCACCCGGTGGCCGCGGATGGCTTGGGCTTCGCGTATATGTTGAAACTGGCGCGTCGCGTTAGGGATGAATGTGATCGCGATCGAGGTGATCACTGCCACGGGATAATATGCGCGCGGGATCAGCCGTACCAGTGAGCGTACTGGCAGCGCCAGGTTTAAAACAGTAAATGCGGCGAAAATCCCGCCCAACACCAGCCCATTAATGGCTCCAAACGCCAGTGCCTCCAGTGTGATCGGACCACCCAGGTATGGCAGCCACTCGGGAAGAGAAAACAGCACTGTCTCTCCAAAATGGGATATGAAAGCGTTGAATAATGCTGATAGAGTGATTATAACGAGTACAAACTTAAAAGGTGAGAATGGAAGGAGATTCTGGGTTTGCGATGATTCGCTGGAAAGGCGGCGTTCCTGAGTCCAACCAACGAGGGCAATACAGAGTAGGATCAGGAATAAGTAGAGTGGATTTCGGGTGATTGATAATGCGACCAGCGCTGAAATCAGCCACCCGATCCAGGCCCAAGTGTGGATCAAGATGTATCTCCCGTCTTATCAAATTTGGATCTCTGGGAATAGGAGGAGCGGTAAGTAAAAGTGAATCGGCGCTTAAAACGGCGCAGGGCGATAAGAGTTGGAGCGCTCAGAAGCAGGATTAGCAAGAAGTTACCCGCAGCGCGTATGAAATCCCAGGCGAGTGATGTGATCAGGTAATAAGCGCCGTAGCGCTGTAAGGTCTCAACCCAACTGATCCCAGCTTGCCAGTATTGGTCTGCGGGTCCGGCGATAAATGGCCATGTCCACAAGTTCATGATCACACCGTAACCGAAACCCCATAAGGCGCCGAAGACGGCTAAGATGATTACCTCGCTGATTTTTCCCTCACCGTCCAGTTTGTTTACCAGCGGGCGGCAAAGCGGTGCGCTCATACCAACCCAACCGGCAGCAAACATCTGGCTGGGCAACCATGGTCCTACACCTCCGGTAACAATAGCGGAGACGAAGATGGTCAAAACACCCAATAAGAAGCCAAACCGACCCCCAAATACGTAGCCTGTCAATATGATCAGAAAGAAAATTGGACTGAATCCAGCCGGTCCAGGAATGGCGACCTCCATAAATCTTAAGGCGGAGTTGATTGCAACCAATATGCCTAACAAGGCGATAAGTTTAGTGTCCACCGCCTGTCCCTGGACTTCGTAAAGTAAAACTACCAGGCACAAAGCCAGCAAGAGGGTGAGTAAAAGCGGCATTTCTGTCAATCGCGCTTGTCCTAAGGTCGATTTTTGGGTTATTGCAGGGAACAGAAATGGATAGATTAACAATATCAAACCCATGGACGTGGTAACCCCATAGGTTAGAAAGCTCAACAATCGGGAGGTAGAAAATCGTTTGGTCATTGATGTTGAATTAACACTGCTTCTACAAGTACCAGACTAAGGAGAATATACCGTACTTATCAGGTTTTGCAGGAAGTCGATCACATTCCTCACAGTGCTCAAAATCGGCGATGTGGTTCTTGAAGTGGAATCTGGATATAGGGTAGGCGTAGTTTGGCGAGTGGGCATTACGATGCCGGTCGCCTTTGATGGAAGACCCACCTCCTCTGAATTGGATTGCACGCGGGTTTTTTCCCTTAGATCCGTATTCGGCAGGTTCGTTATGGCTGGTACCGTGGTCGCCGATGGG
>DATKXE010000262.1:0-2686 GCA_035529195.1 Anaerolineales bacterium | reverse complement strand
ATTGCATATCATCTTCAACGATGCAGCCGCCATAACTTTCGGTGCAAACATCACAGGCATCGCAGGGGCGAATATCTAATCCAGCTAAATTTATGGCTTCGACCTCAGCACCAGCTTGCTTGGCTCCTGTAAAGACCTGGTCGGCTAACGCGGCGCTGTTCCCATTTATCCGGGGACTCCCCTTGACAATTAATATGGATTTGCTCATCATGCTCCTCTTTGGTAAAAAAGGTATTGTGGGATTTATTACAACCTGGTTAATTGTATCTTATATCCTTTCCTCAGTTTGGTTTTTCGAGCCAATACTTCTACTATCCGAGAAATGAGCTAAATCGAATCCATAATATTTGTGACAGGGTGAGGATCATAATTGTAATTTGATCCGAGATATTACTCAGTTGAGCCTTTAGAGTTGCTTACTAAACCGACAAATTGGAGTTCAAATTAGCGTGCTTTTGACGGTTTTCCTCTAGCTGAACTTATGATTGAAGTGTCAATAAGATCCTTTTTTATTGACACTTCAATGATAAAATGTCAATACTGCTTCGCTTATTGACACATTTTCAAGGAAAAGTGCTGCTATGGACCCAAAAAACTACCATCATAGTTCCGCTGGCAAACCTGTCCAACATCAAAATGGTTATTGGTATTTCTTGCCTAACGATCTTCCTCCTACCTTGGGTTGGTCGCCCTCTCTGGTTTTGATCCTGGCTGAAGCAGAGAGAAATGTTGGTAAATTAGCCAGCCTGGGCACATCCCACATCAACATGAATTTACTGGTGCACTCATTCATCCGGCGGGAAGCCGTGGTATCCACCCGGATCGAAGGAACACGCGCCTCGCTCTCTGATCTTTACACCTATGAGGCTCAGCAGTTATCTTTTCTGGAATCAAATTCCGATGCCAATGAAGTGCACGATTACGTGCAGGCACTCGCTTATGGTCTGGAACGATTGAAAACATTGCCGATTAGTCTGCGTCTGATCCGTGAACTGCATCTCAGATTGATGGGAAACGTACGCGGGGAACATCTGACGTCAGGCAAATTTCGGCGCAGCCAGAACTGGATTGGTCCTGACGGTTGCACCCTCGAAAACGCACCCTTTGTGCCGCCGCCAGTCCAAGCTATGATGACATCTCTCAATCAGCTTGAAGTTTTCATGTATAAATCAAGCAACCTGCCAGCCTTGGTTCGAATTGCCCTGATTCACTATCAATTCGAAGCCATCCACCCGTTTCTAGACGGTAATGGTCGCATTGGACGTTTACTTATAATCCTTTTGCTGAATGCCTGGGAATTATTGCCACAGCCATTGCTCTATCTAAGCGCTTATTTCGAAGCCAACCGACAGGAATACTATGATCGCCTGCTGGCTGTCAGTCAGCAAGGCAAATGGGAAGACTGGTTGCATTTCTTTCTGTCTGGTGTCAGCGTTCAATCTCTGGATTCTATGCAGCGCATTTCTCAAATGCAAACTCTTTATAATGCGTACGCTGAACAACTAAACGTTGAACGCGCGTCTAAGAGGTTAATCGAAACTTTAGATGTGCTTTTTAAACGCCCAATTGTCACCATCCGCCAGGTTGAATCAGCGCTGGATGTCCCTTATCGATCTGCAGCTCGCTATGTCGAGAAATTTGTCCAGTTGGGTATCTTGATGGAAATTACCGGTCAATCTCGTAACCGTATCTTCCGTGCCGAAGAAATTTTGCTAGCAATTGAAGGTTCGGTGAAAGATTAGTGATCAAAGAACCAGCAATATGCCATCGTTTTCGGGTTTAAGGGTATGTACTGCAAAGAGTGAACATTTGAAGTGTTTTGCTGCTTCAATTGCTGAAGGTGACCGGGCAGTGTCAGCGAAATCCGCGTATATGAAATGGCGTACATCGAGATCGAAGATTCCTTTATCGATATCCTGCTCCATGATTACTCGTCATGGTTTGTCACCATTTGCAGTTACAAAACTGCTCGACCAATTACTCATAAGCCAGCACCTCATTAATCGTCAAACGGGCTGCATTCCGGGCGGGCATGATGCTGGCAATAATCGAGAGAACGATCACCACGGCCAGCCAGATAAAAATCCCCAATGGTGTAAAAATCAATTCAAAGGTTGAACCTGCGATGGATTGGCCAATGATTTTGAGCAGTACAGAACTGATCGGGTATGACAATCCAATCGCCAAAAACCAGGTGATCAGACCGATAACCAGCCCTTCGATGATCACGGACTGCATGACGACAGAATCGACCGCACCGATGGTACGCATCACCCCGATTTCACGGGTTCTCTCTAAAACACTAATGCTCATCGTACCCATCAATCCGATGCTGCCCACAAAAGCGGTCAGCAGCGCCATAATCAATAAAAATGTCACCAGGATATTGACCCCGGTTCCAGCATTCTCACGCATGGTATTTCCATCTAGTATGCTTCGCAGCGCGTACCCCCTATCTTCTAAATAGTTATCTATACGTTGAATTAAAGTTTGTATAGAACCACCTTCAGAATAGTCAATAATGAGGCGGAAGGAGTATGCCTGGTTTTGCAAATTCACCTTACTCGCCACATAATCAAAATTTGCATAAGCCATCGGGTTCCCGAGCATATCCACAAAGCGGTATATCCCCACCACTTCCCATGCTTCTTCCCGAGTTCCGGTTATTTCAACCATTAAAGTATCG
>DATKXE010000261.1:0-4495 GCA_035529195.1 Anaerolineales bacterium | reverse complement strand
GTAATCATTCGGACAGCGGTCGAATTCACAACCACATAGGGGTGGAATGATTGATAGAACTGCAAATTTGACCAAAGGATTGCACCAGCTACTATGGACCCGTAACCTCTGGAGCTGCTCTTATACAATGGTATTTGTATTGTGATTTTTCGAATCATCCTTGGAAACCTAAAGGATCGCGATGTCATTGCGAGGCAGGCGTCAGCCTGACGAAGCAATCTACCGACGCCTGAATAATGGAACTGCTAGCACCTATATTAACCTCGCATCAAGATTAATGATTGAAATCGCCTGAAGTTAGTGTAAGATTGTAAAATTGTTGATTACCAATTTTTTTGCATAAGCTGTCAGAAGATTCAGGTACAAGCAGCTGATCGGATTAAAAGGAAGGTAAACCATGTCTGAACAAAAAACTGCCCCTTACGGTTCTTGGAAATCGCCCATTACCTCAGACCTGATCGTCGCCGAGTCCATTAGTGTGGGTGGGACTGACATACTGGATGGGGTAGTTTATTGGCAGGAACTGCGCCCAACAGAAGATGGACGCATGGTTGTTGTGCAGCGATCAGCAGACGGAAAGACAATTGATCTCACCCCCCAACCATTCAACGCCCGCACGCGGGTGCATGAATATGGAGGTCATGCCTACACCGTTAGAGATGGTACGCTTTACTTCTCAAACTTTTCTGACCAACGCTTATACCGGCTTGATCCTGGAGAATCACCTCGCCCAATCACCCCTGAGGCTGAATTCAGATACGCGGATTATGTCGTCGATCACCATCACAAATTCCTCTACAGTGTGAGAGAAGACCACACAGCATCTGGCGAAGCCGTAAACACATTGGTTCGAGTAGCAGCTGGTGGAGATGAAAATGGAGGCAAGGTAATCGTATCTGGAAATGACTTCTATTCATCGCCACGGCTCAGCCCGGATGGTTCGCGGCTGGCCTGGCTGACCTGGAACCATCCAAACATGCCATGGGATGGAACCGAACTGTGGATTGGCGAATTAAGTGAGGCTGGCTCAATCACCAATAGTGAGCTTGTCGCGGGGGGCTCAGATGAATCTGTTTTCCAACCTGAGTGGTCTCCAGATGGCGTTTTATATTTTATATCCGACCGCACCAATTGGTGGAACTTATACCGCTGGAAGGACGACAGCATTGAAGCACTCTGCCCGCTGGAAGCAGAATTTGGGCTGCCGCAATGGGTATTCGGCATGTCAACCTATGCATTCGAATCGAACAAACGAATTATTTGCACATATTCACAGCATGGAATTTCTCATCTGGCGAGTCTTGATACCGAGACCCTGGATCTTGAAGAAATTGAAACCCGGCACACGTATATCAGTGCTGTTAAAGCGGCCCCTGGACAGGTACTATTTCTCGCCGGATCACCCACCCAAAAGATGGCGGTTATCCTGCTGGACCTGGTTGAGGGACGAGAAGAGGTTTTGCGCTACTCAAGCGAGAGCAAAATTAATCCAGCCTACACATCCATCCCGCAGGATATTGAAATCCCCACGGTCGGGGGACGGAAAGCCTACGGTTTCTACTATCCACCCCATAACAAGGACTTCACAGGACCCGAGGCTGAAAAGCCTCTCCTGCTGGTGATGAGTCATGGAGGACCCACCGGTGCAACTATTCCGGTGTACGATGCGGAGATTCAATACTATACCAGTCGCGGTATCGCAGTCATCGATGTCAACTACGGTGGCAGCACCGGCTATGGCCGTGCTTACCGCCAGCGCCTTAATGGTCAGTGGGGCGTAGTTGATGTGGACGATTGTGCCAACGGTGCCCTTTACCTGGTTGAACGTGGTGATGTTGATGGCAACCGCTTGATGATCACTGGCGGCAGTGCCGGTGGTTATACCACCCTGTGTGCACTCACCTTCCGGGATGTTTTCAAAGCCGGCGCCAGCCATTTCGGCATCGGTGATTTGGAAACCTTCGTCGATGATACCCACAAATTTGAGTCGCGTTATTTAGATAATCTGGTCGGACCATACCCAGAACAGCGTGATCTGTACCGGGAACGGTCTGCGATTAACTACACGGATCAGCTGGATTGCCCGATAATCCTGTTCCAGGGTTCAGAAGACAAAATTGTGCCTCCAAACCAATCACAACAAATGTACGCGGCGGTTAAAGCCAAAGGACTTCCGGTTGCATACCTGGAATTTGAAGGTGAGCAGCACGGTTTTCGCAAAGCTGAGAATATCAAACGTGCCCTGGATGCAGAGCTGTATTTTTATGCCAGGGTATTTGGTTTCGAATTGGCCGATCCTACCGAACCAGTGCCGATTGACAACCTGTAGTCCGCCAACATTTTTCAGTACAGAATGAAGATACAATCAAACTGAATGATCGCTATTACCATTCAGTTGATTGAATAATCTTTCCTGTCTCCCCATCTTTATTTCGCGGTCTAAAAGAACGCAAACCAGCGCACAAGTCCAAAGACTGCCGCATGGTTTGTTTGGATATGGCCGATGACAGGATTAACTTTTCAAGACCTGCCTGTGATATAGCTCTCGAGCTGGGATGAAACAAATATCTGCTGGTCCACGATGGCCCGCACCAGGTCCCTGATCGATATCATCCCAACCAGGTTGCCATCATCAACTACCGGGAGGTGGCGAATGCGGTGAACATTCATTAAATTGAAGCATTCTTCCAGGTCCACACTGGGATTAACAGTGACAATATCTGCCACAGGGGTCATGATTTCCGCCACTTTTACCGAGGAGAAATCTTGCCGCAGGTCGCATTTCCAGAGCATATCACGCTCCGTGAGGATACCCACAAGTTCATCTGCTGACTTTACCGAGACAGCACCAATATGCTTATCTTTCATATAGTTCACGGCATCGCTAATGCTATCTTCAGGTGCGATGAAATATACCGTGGCTTGCTTCAGATGCTTAAGCAGATCTCCTACTGTGTACATATTACATCCTCCTCGAGAATTGTGTTAAGGTAATGATAACGATTTAGACACCATCACTAAAAGGGTCCAGTGGTGAAAAAATTATACATCATTCCTGAACAATGTCCTCTTACTCCACGATCACCCAATCGCTGGCGCTGCGCCCGAACACCTCTGGCGAGTACATCTCTTCTGCCTTGGTGGGCGGGACCACAAAAGTACCCGGGGTAGTGGCTCTTGCCACGTAGGTGTAATTGTAGACCCCATCCCAAAGCAGAGAGGTGAAAGCTTCGGCGCGTTCATCCCGCATGTTCTGGTGCTCATACCAGGTGCCCCACCACCACCAACCGTAGCGGTAATCTGATTCATCGGGATCATGCGGCACACTGCCAGAGACCGCCAGCGCCGGGTTGATGATCTCCAGCCCAGCCGGCAGCGGGTCAACCAGGGCTACATGGTAGCGGCGGTTGTCAGCCACCATCTGCAGGCGTACTCTTACCCGGGCGCCAGCTTTGATATGCCAGACGCCATCCTCAGCCTGGTAGACATCCTCTGGGTCATCCACAGCTTCGTAGCTGCGCTGGACGACAAAACCCATATCCAGCGCTTCCAGATTCAGGTCAGTGGGTGCATAGCTCAAGCCTAAGCGGTAGTACAGGCGCCCCTGGCCATCTTTATTCAAGATCAGGTCCTGGGTCTCCTCTTCACTGTCCAGCAGGTACGCCATGGGAATGTTGGTCGCATGCCGTTCAGTGGTCCGGCCAACGAACTCGTGCTCAGCCACGTACGTATCTCCCAACCAGATGCGAGCCACGAAATCCGGCGTCAGCGCTTCGAAAGTGTTGAAGTAGCGATCGAGCGCCAATAGGATAAACACGTTTTCCTGGGTGTTCGACCAGCGTCCCTGGGTGCGGTGGGCCAGCAGCCCGTTGACCAGCTTGGGGATCAGTTCGTTATCCGGATCATCAGCGATCATGGCATCCAGAAGGAGGGCATCAGTACGGCGATTTGAGTTCAGCAGCAGGTAAGCCTGGTCATCATATGAGGTGGTGAAGTTTGCCGCTCCAGCCGTCTCCACGGCGCGGTTGCTGATGTGCCTGCGGATCACATCCAATTCCTCACTGGAATCCGGGTCATCGATCAGCACCTGCCAGATCCAGGCGATTGCATCCAGAGGTAGATCTTCCACCGGGTCCTCGTGGAAAAGGTTACGAGCTTTATCCACATCCCGGTCACCCATCAGCATGCGCACATATAGCGCATAGGCGCTGAGCGTCTGGCGGGTAGGTTTGCTGTAGTAGGGCGGGTAATAACTCTCGATGTCCTGCAGGTAGGCCAGAGAACTGAACCACATTTCTTCTGGTACTGCGTAATCCATCTCCCGCGCCTGCTGCATCGCGTGGGCAGCGTGGATGGTATTGAAGGGGATCGAATCCTGGCCTCGGCGCCAGTAAGGAAAGCCACCGTCGTAGTTCTGCAAACCTGCCAGCATTTCGATGTCACGCACAACCGCGGCTTCCATTTCTTCTGGACTGGGTAATCCCTCTGCTGAGAA
>DATKXE010000260.1:0-2637 GCA_035529195.1 Anaerolineales bacterium | reverse complement strand
TCGATCCAAAATGGGTCGACTGTGACAGGAAATTGTGGGGATTCAATTTCAAACCAGTCTTGGTCGCATTTCTTCCATTGATTTGGGTATTGCTCACACATTGAGATAGCTGATTCGATTTGGTCCGCGCTGCTGCCCATTTGGAAAGTAGCACCTGGAACATAAACCATCAGCATCCCATCAGCCTCCCGGAATATACTGTCTCCAAGGCTGTAAGCCCTAGCAGTAGCAGTTAGAGATGGGTCAACACTCGGAAGTGCAGGCGTTGGAAGTCCAGTTGGCGTTTCTACTGCATTCTCAAGAAGCATTGATATATCCGTCTTCTCGCTTTGTGAACATCCAACAATCAGGGATAACACCCCGATGATGATAATTAAGAATTTAACATCTCTATTCATATTCGTCAAACTCACTATGTGAATTCCCATCTTCAGGAAAAATATTGGGGATCAGATCAATTTCAATTCTGAACTTATGGATTAAAGCTGAATATTAGAATCACAAGGTGGGGAATTTACCAGCAGTTGATGATATTCCCATCTATAAAGCTACCAATTCGATTGGAAAATTGTTCAACATTCAAATCTAGAAATTGAAAATAGTATTGCTATAATAGGTCCTAATTTGGAGAGAAGAATTATGCCAATATTGAGTGATTTTGACCAATTCCAAGGACTGCATTGGGAAACGGGCAGTTTGCGAAATTATTTTGCATACAAGGGAGTTCGAGCTCCACATACGGGTCAAGCGTATAGCGAAGCGATATTATTAGGGATCAGCAGCGGGATCGTTATGGGGTACTACACGTTCGACTACCAAGGATATGACCCGATGGTGCGCATCCTTACCCGGAATACATTTGCTCCTTTAGAAACTATTTACCAGCGGCTTGAAATCCAGACCAAAATAATTCAAACTGCCAGCCCGGAGAAGGGGGTGAAGAATTTATTGGGTGAACTCGAGGCAGGTTCACCTGCGGTTGTTTATGCGGATATGTATAGTTTGCCTTACAACGCAACAGCCCATGACGATGGGATGTGGGCGATGCTACCGATCCTGGTTTATGGATATGATCAAGATGATGGAATGGTATGGATAGCTGATCGCTCAAGGAGGCCATTATCAATTACAGCTGAGGAATTGACCATTGCACGGGGTCGCACCAAGAAGAACAAATACCGCCTTCTGGCCCATGAACCTCCAAATCCGGATAAATTGGTTTCAGCAGTAGAAGATGGTCTCAGAGATTGCATCCAATACTATATCCAACCACCACCACAAGGATCGAAAAATAATTTTGGCTTTTTAGGTTTCAAGAAATGGATAAATCTATTATTGAAACCAGGTCAGGGCAGCAGCTGGAAAAAGGAATTTCCGCCAGGCTCAAGGATGTATGCTGGATTAATATCAGCTTTCCAAGATATCAGTATTTTTGGAAAAGACGGTGGTGCTGAGCGCGATTTATATGCTCAATTCCTAGATGAAGCCAGTATCTTGTTAGTAAAACCTGAACTGGCGGTAATCGCAGGTCAATTTCGAAAAAGTGCTGTGGCTTGGAATAATCTGGCAAACACCCTGCTGCCGGATGAAATTCCTTTATTTATGGAGACACGAACATTAATGCTGGCAAAACACCATCTATTTCTTGACCAGGGATCATCAGCATTAGAGGAGATACGCCAGATCAACAGCCGGTTGTCAGAGATTCAAATCCTGGTGAGCGAAGAATTCCCTTTGAGCGAATCCCGGGCTGAGGAGATGCGCATTGAGATCGCTGATAAAGTGATCATCGTTCACGATTTAGAATTTGCGGCGATCCAAAACCTGCAGCATGTGATGGCTCAATAACTACAATCAAAAATCAGGTCTGAATATAACTAATTGAGGTTATTTAATGGAATCGACAAACAAAAAGATAGCAATCGTTACAGGAGCAAACAGGGGGATCGGCTTGGAGACCTGCCGCCAGCTCAGCCAGAAAGGGATTATCACGATTCTTACCAGCCGGGATGAGAATTTTGGGAAAAAGGCCATCGCTTCATTGAGCAAGGAAGGTGGTGATCTGCTGTACCACCAATTGGATGTATCTGATTCTGGAAGTGTTGCAGGGTTGAAAGATTTTGTAAGTGAGAAATTCAAGCGATGCGATATCCTGGTTAATAATGCCGGGGTTTTTCTTGACCGAGGGGAAAGCATATTTGATTTGCCACAAAAAATACTCCAGGAGACATTGGAAATCAATTTTTTTGGAGCTTTAAAGATGTGTCGAGAATTTCTACCCATGATGCAGGAAATCGGATATGGAAGAATCGTCAATGTGTCCTCGGGGATGGGATCAATCGCGAGCATGGGTGGCGGTTCTGCCGCATACAAGCTCTCCAAACTTGCGATGAATGGTATGACCCGCATCATGGCGGACGAGATCAAGGATGATAATATAAAAATCAATACTATGGCACCGGGATGGGTACGTTCGGATATGGGTGGAGCGAATGCGCCCAGGAGCTTAGCCCAGGGTGCCGATACCATCATTTGGTTGGCTACCCTGCCAGATGATGAACCCAGTGGTGGTTTCTTTGAAGATCGTGCCCCAGCCGCGTGGTGATCCCTGGTTTAACCATCCAGCAAAATTTCAAG
>DATKXE010000259.1:0-2261 GCA_035529195.1 Anaerolineales bacterium | reverse complement strand
TCTTATGGGCAAATCCCGGGGTATTGTATGGAAAAAGCCTTCGAAAATCCCTGTCGCATTTTGTAATCCCAGCCGCGGTTACGATTGCATTCGCGGGCACATTTGCTTTCTTCTATTTTAGGTTTATCAGCGATGATAGAGATTATACTCACCTGGCAGTCACCTTTGTTCTAGTTTTCACCGGGCTGCTGGTGGTGCTATTTCTCAGACCACCTTTCCGCATCCTGGCAGGCGGGGCTCCGGTCAGCCAGGATCGCCGCATATTTCTGATGGTGGTCGTGCTGACGGTATTATTCTTCATCACGGTCGCGCTATCTGCCGCCATCCCCTTCTTACAAGACCTGCTGATGCTGGATTGGTTGAACCCAATCACTGACTTATTAATCGTTGCCACGATTGTAATCGTATGGGCAGTATTGCTGCTGCTCACATGGCGGGTGTGGCGCACACCTGGTATTTGGAACGACCCGGAAATGAGCACCGCCGTAGAGCTGGAAGACGGAATACCAGCCACAACTGATCAAGCTGATCATGCCCAACCTGAAGGCAATCCCCTACTGTAAACTATCCATTAATTTCTATGCGGAATTGAATTAAAGAAAGATCAACATCAGCGCAGCGATCACCAGCAGCCCCGTGATGATCCAGTCAAAAGTCTGTTTATCAACCTTGCTCGCCCCCCAGCGACCCACCCAGACGCCCAGCGGAACCAGCGGCAGCATCCAGGCGATCTGCCACAGCTGCTGGAAATCGAACAACCCAGCATACCAGTAATAGGGCACTTTGATCCAATTCAGCAGGAAAAAGAATATTGCTGAGGTGGCGATAAAGACACGCGGGGTTACATCCTGCAGCAGCAGGTAAATACTGACCGGTGGACCTCCGGTATGGGCTAGAGCAGATGAGAAACCGGTAATGGTTCCGGCTACCAAACCATGCCAGTTTTTTGGTTGGTAGCGCAGTAAACCCTGGATGCGGCTCTCAAAGATTTTATAGACGGCGAAAACTAATACAATAGCTCCCAAGGTTTTGCGCAGGGTTTCTGTTGGTGCACTGGTAATGACAAAAGTGCCGATTGTGACACCAACAACAGCCCCCGGTATCAAGAGCAGAACTAGTTTCGAATTCCAGCGTCGCCAGTGAAATGAGACCGCAAAGATGTCTGCCAGCATCAAGATGGGCAGTATCAAGCCAATCACCTGGTCAGCGGGCATTACCAGAGCCAGGAGCGGTGTGGCTAGAGCCCCCAAAGTACCGCCTAATCCACCTTTGGCAAGGCCGATCATGAAGGCAATGACAGCCACCATGATGTAAAAAATGAGCGGATCAACGGTCATATTGAATTATCATTTCCATTGGTGAGCTGCAGCGCTTTCAGCCGTTGAGGCGTCGGAATGCCCTGTGCATCCCAACCCATAAGCCCATAATACTCGTCAAGCATGGGTGCCAATTCCACCACATGTCCGTCTGCCGGACCACCAACCATCGGCTGCCCAAGGTTGCGCATTGGGAGAGTATCAGCTTCGCGGCTGAAGCCTTCGCGCACGTTGATCATCCGTGCCAAGGTAGATATGCGTTCCCCAACCAGTTCAAAATCCTTTACTGCTGGATAATCGAATCCTGTTGCAGCGACAACCAGCTGCCAGAGCTCTTTGAGCTTCATCCCGTAACCTGGAAAATAACACAGGCAGGCACTGTCCCAAACAGCTTTGTCTGCCTGATGGTCCCGGAAAAGCTGTGCTTTGCCCTCGATAGATAAGGGATCAGCAGACCCACTGAACAGCTCTCCAAGTGGTGCACCACGCAGGTGACAGGCCCCTCGCTCGGATACTGCATAGGCTAAGGCAGTCCCCTTAGCCGCATTGGGATGGTAAGCGGGCATTTCCAACCCCTTGACATGCATGGCATAAGGCTGTGCGCCGGGGTATTTTTCAGCGATAGCGGCAACTCCCTGACCCAACCATTCACCGCAGCCCTCCACTTTAGCCATTTTCTCCACGAGTGCCAATGCAGCATCCGCATCTCCAAAGCGCGGCTCAATACCGTCCAGGTCACCTGCCGCGATCTGGCCGCGCTCGAACATTTCCATCACCAGACCTACCACACCACCTGCACTGATTGTGTCAATCCCGTACTCGTCGCACCACCAGTTCAAGCGGATGATCGTTTCCCGATCTCCAATTGCGCAGTTCGGACCCAAGGCATAGGTGGTTTCGTATTCAGGACCTTCAATCACGAGACCATCCTCGAGCGGTCGGGTG
>DATKXE010000258.1:0-4350 GCA_035529195.1 Anaerolineales bacterium | reverse complement strand
TCGTAGTCAACGCCAACCCGTTCGCCGTATACAGCCTCCAGGGTCAATGCGTGGGGGTGCTGTTTTTCTCGAGTGCATTTGTCCCCATCACCATCGGTGTCGTCTTGTTCTTGATCCTCAGGCAGTTCTTCATCACATTCCAACTTAATCTTGTAGACATCTCCGGTCAATTCGCCAGTGGAAGCATATTTGAGCTCTATTTTAACCTCGATTTCGGTCTCAGGTGGTAAGGTGTCCGTATTCAATTGAACGGTTACTGTAAAATCTACTCCTTTTTCAAGTTGGTCAGGTGAGCTACGTTGAATGGTAAATGTACTGTCCGGATTGATCAATACATCACTGACATAATCTACCCCTTCTTCTACCGTTGCTTCCAGGTAGACCTCTAAATCTAGAGCCACAACGTCATCTGACACATAATACAGGGTGTTCTCAAATGGCTCACCCTGCCCACATACGGTGACCTTATCCTCTTCAGATGCGAAGTATAAATCTGTTCCAGGCTCATCTGGTTCTTCTGTATCTGGTGCAGGTTCGGGATCGGGTTCAGAAGCATCTCCGCCGACCAGCACTTCCAGGTTATCCACCACCCAAGAACCCTCCTGGATGGTGAACTGGACACGCACTAAATCACCGAGATTGACATCAAATAGTCCCTCTGGTAGGACTAATGGCATGTCATCTACTTCTATCGCGCCTTCGCTCAAGCTAGTGACGATGCCGGTGAAAGTGCCGCCTGCGGAATCCGTTTCATAGGCCAGAACACTGTCAGCGATCCACTCGTTCTTATTCGTTATACGACCGGTCACCAGCACTGATGAAACACCTTCCTGGAGACCCACATCAATCCTGGTACCCCCTTTCATGGTGAACGAAATATCCTCTACCGCCCAAGTCTTCCCGGTATTATCCGTTAATTGGCCATAAAGGGCGAACAGGTAAGACGTACCAGCTAGAGGTTTGCCTAATTCGGTGATAACTCCCTGTCCAGCAGCGAGAAATGCTTCATCGCCATTATTGCTGACCAAAACCGCGCCGGTCTCAACAGAGAAAACAGAATCACCAGTCTCCTCCACCAGGACATTGAAAGAAGTACCCCTGACGCTCGCCTCCCCGGAGGGAGTCATGACGTTGTAAGCTGCCTCAGTTCCCTGCAGTGGGACCACCTGGTGGCTGGTCATACCTTCATTCTGGATCAGGGCTACCTTGAGCTCTCTACCCCAATCACCATCTACTTGACTTAACATCAGGTCGGTATTTGAATCCAGGTTCACTTGGGTGCCATCGAAAAATGTAAGTGTCACCTGGGAATCTGCTCCAGTGCGCAGGCGTTGTCCTGACTTGACCCGGTCGCCGTTAGAAACCGCAACCCATTCACCAGACCCACCTCCGTCAGATACTTCTAATACCCCGCTACCTTCGCTCAGAACAGCTGCTTGAGCGCCTCTTGGCCCAGAAAAATATATCCCAGCTCCGGCAGCAAAAATGAAAATCATAAAAATGATTAGCGCTGCTCCAGCAACTGCAGGGAAAACCATCCACTGCCCGGTGAATCCACCATTGCGTGACCATCCAGCTCTTTTTTGGCCGCGTTTCCTACCTTGGGCAGCAGTCATTAGCTTGCGCTTTTCCGCATTCATGGTCATCACATCCTGTTCAGGGTGGGGTAAACCCCTGATTGAAGCTGCCAATTTTATCAGGGAGGTTAATTCTTCAGAATCATGATCTCCCTCCAGTTTTGAAGTGGATAAACCACCACCTAGTTCCAGGTTTCGTAGTTCTTCTTGCAGTTTGTCATCGTCTTTAAACATAAGTAACCTCCCACAACATCAATATATCTTTAAGGGCTAATAATGCTCTGCGCTGTAAGCCTTTAATTGAATCCTCAGTTTTATGCAGTGCCTCAGCGACTTCCCCGATCGGCATCCCAACCACAAAGCGCATCACAACCACATCTCGTTGGTTTTCTGGTAATTTCCCCAGGGCTCGACACAATTTCTCACTGGTCAGTTCCCGATCGATCAATTCGAGCGGTTCTTCCCCTTTCCCGGGGTAATCTTCCTCCAATTGAACATCATTGCGGACGTTCATCTTGCGGTAATGATCGATAGAAAGGTTGCGAGCAATTTGAAATAGCCATGCCTGAAAAGAAACCTTTTGATCCTGGTAACCCGAAAGCTTCTCAATCATGCGCAAGAACACCTCTGAGGTCAGGTCCTCAGCAGTTTGCTGATCTCCTATCCGGTAATATAGATAGCGAAAAATGCTTTCTTGGTAGCGATCATAAATTGCACTCACGATGAGAGGTTCTCCATCCTGGGCTCTGCGAATCAGATCTGGATTTAGGATTTCAAGCAAAGTGCCTCCTGGCTGTTCAGCATGCACTTACATAAGGTTAAACGAAAGAATGACAAAAAAGAGTCGTTAATAACGTATTAAACAATGCCAGATAACAGAAATGAAAGGTGGATCGGGAGAATACCAATACTATTTAATTCGCTGTTCGCACAAGGTTTATCGTTAAAATCAATCCATGATTTCTTCAGATAAATGAACTCTGTAGATGATCGCTTCTCCATCCTGGTAGATCTCAACCATACCCGGGTCTTCATTCGCCCGGTCGATGAAACGTTCATGTCTCAAGTCACTCAATACGTACTCCGCTGCGAACTTCTCATAAATAATTTTGGAGGCGAATTCTTCTCTTCCATGAGTGATCTCAACCCATTGCTCAAACAGGTCAGGATCTTTAATTTCCAAATAGGTTGGATCAAGTCCGATTAAATAAGTATTCCAGGTATTATGGAAAAAGAATCTCGGGAAATCATCCCAATCAGTTTGGAAAATCCTGGCTCCCTCAGGCGTATTATTGATTAACCAGTCTGATGCCTGCGAATACAATGCTGCTGGTTTCGTGTTTTGCAAATTTACCCGAGCATCTCGCGCTGTGAACCAAATTCCGAAGAAGATGATTATGGCAAGCACTCCACCGGTCATCCAAAAACTTCTCCTCCATTTATTTCTGGATCGAGAGGATTGAGATTGCGTGACCTCATCGATGTCTGGTTGAACGGCAGATTTTGCTTTCAAATTGGAGATTATTGGCGCCCAAGCCATGGCTGTAAAAATCAATGCGAAAGAAGGGAAATATTCGATAAACCGTCGTGATTGGAACAGCATAAGCCCAAAGAATATCGCCAGGAAAAGTGTGCTTGCTGTCCGGGTATCCATCCGCTGGCTGCGCAGTCCGAGCGCGACAACCCCACTCAGAAAAGCGAGTAATCCCAGGGGCGAATTTTCCAGCAGCTGTGTCGTTTCATAGGGATACCATTCGTTTCCTATCCGCACATCTGCACCCCCAATCAGCTTGGGGAATAGATGCCGGACACCAAAAACAATGTTATCGGGAAAATAGGGATTGATCAATAATCCTAAAGTCACCCCGATGAGTACGAAAACTAGCGGTTGGATATCCAGCTTTCCCGCGATCAGCCAATCCGAAATAATATAAATGATCGCAAATACGACCATCAAAGGAAAGGCATCATATAACCAGACATAAATAAATGACAGGGGCAGCAAATACCAGAATTTCTTCTGCAGCAAGAAATTCAAACCCAAGACCAGGATTGCCAGGGAAAGGGACTGGGCGCGCGGCATACTCATTCGATAAATAAAGGCTTCAGAGATCGCCAGCAATCCCAGGGACCACAACCCAGCAAATGGGATGTGTTGGTTGCGCAACAGCCACCAGATGCTGAGAAAAGCAATACTGGCGAATAAAACACTGGCCCATTTTGCCCCCAAGATGAGATCTCCAATTGTGAATGGCATCAAAAAAACATGATAGAGAAAATGGTGATCAGAGAATTCCCCCGGGTTGAGAATGGTTAATGGCAGCCAGGGAAAGAAAGGCTTTAAACCTTGCACCCGCATCAGATCAGCCATTTTTATATGGTAATAACCGTCGTTGCCGACCAGGTTGGGAGTAGAAAATTGGATCAGGGACAGGATGAAAATAAAAATGGCCAGCAGCAAGAATCCGCTGATCCATTTTTCATATTTATGCCAGCGGTTTTTACGAAAAGGAAATGCCCTGATAATACCTGAAGGATGAATTTTTTCGGCCATTTGCCAACTGATAAAATTACTTGAGCCACAGGTTTTCATATCATAACTCAGCCTGTGGCTCATTTCATTCTAATTTGATTACTCTCTGTATATTTAGTGCTTTTCAAGCATTGGCACCCTTGGTGGTAATTATGCTGGATCCGAGGCGTAATTGTTGGCGACCCTATTATTAATTATCATCGCTTTTATTTTCGTTGTCCTCAGACTCATTATCATTAT
>DATKXE010000257.1:0-2038 GCA_035529195.1 Anaerolineales bacterium | reverse complement strand
CTTCTAAAGGTCCAATTTCGGTCACAACTAAATTTTCATCATAATGATGGATTTCAATATCTGTATATTGATCTCTTAGAATATTATCAGCATTTTCAAGCGCAAATCTTCTGGTTTGCTCATTTCTGTATATAGAATTCGGTTCAATTTTTTGAACCAGTTCTCTCAACTCATGCATGTGGTGAAAGCCATTTGTTGCCGCGCATAACATCCCGCCCGGTTTCAGGACCCGTACAATATCATTCAATCCACGTTGAATGTCCGGAACATGATAGAGCATATGGTTGGCAATCACAAGATCGAAATAATTGCTGCATGTAGGAATAGCCTGCACATCAAGGTTTATGGGGAAAAAATCAACACCCTCACTCATCACTTTGGACGCATCTCGAACCATACCAACTGATAGGTCGCCCAAGATGACTATTAAACCTTCTGGCAAGTGCAACGAGTTTTCTCGCCATAAACCAGCAGTTCCACAACCTACTTCTAATACTCGCATGCCTGGTTCTAGATTCAATTGGTCAAACACCCATCGCCACCATCCATAGGGATTGGTTCCATAACGACGGTGAAGGGAAATCCTAGCTTCCAATTTGCTTGCGTCTTTATACTGCTGTTCTTTTAGATAATTCTGGTCAGTAATTTGGTTCATATCTAAATCTCTCTCATCAAGATTAGGAAATTTGATTTTTTGAGTATAACCCAAAATTCCTGGGTGTTTCAATAAAAACTATAGAATGCTATAATTCTCGTTTAGGATGAAATGCAATGAAAATTCTCAATGAAACCCAAGACAAACTTCTCGTAAACGAACGAAATAAACTGAACGACCTGCGTGCTGTTCTTACAGAATTTAACGCTTCAAATGAAGACATAAAAATTTTGGGCGATACGATTAAACAGCTCGATGAATTATTTCTGCTGGTTGTTGTTGGTGAATTCAACTCCGGAAAGTCAGCCTTCATCAACGCACTTTTGGGTGACAGTTATTTGGAAGAAGGGGTGACCCCCACCACAACCCGGATCAACATTCTCCATTACGGAGAAACCACAGAACGGATTGTGGTCTCTGAAAATGAGCATATAATCACATTGCCTGTCGAATGGCTCTCTGAAATAAGCATTGTCGATACACCAGGCACTAATGCGATCATCCGCTCTCACGAAGAGATCACTTCACAGTTCGTCCCACAATCAGACATTGTACTTTTCATTACCTCTGCTGACAGACCATTTACAGAAAGTGAACGGCAATTTCTGGAGCGAATTCGTGATTGGGGGAAGAAAGTCGTGGTAGTGGTCAATAAAATTGACATACTTCAAGATGATAAAGAACTGGAAAAAGTAAATAGTTTTATACGCGAAAATGCTAATAAATTGATGGGAATTTCTCCAGATATATTCCCGCTCAGCTCGAGGAATGCTTTACTAGCCAAGCAAGGGAAACCAGAATTCTGGGCAACCAGCCGCTTTGAAGCTCTAGAAAACTTTATCCACGACACCCTAGATGAAAGCGGACGTCTGAGACTAAAATTATTAAATCCATTAGGAGTTGGAGCTCATCTGGTGCAAAAATACCTTGAAGTTATCACTTCAAGATTGGAGTTGCTCAAAGATGATTTTGATATGATATCTGATGTGGATTCGCAATTGGACCTCTATCAAGAGGATATGAAACGCGATTTCAATTTTCGGATGGCAGATATTGAGAATATTCTCTTTGAGATGGAGCAGCGGGGGGATGGGTATTTTGATGAGACGTTTCGCCTTGCCCGGGTATTTGATTTACTTAACAAGGACCGCATTCAGCGAGAGTTTGAAAGCCAGGTCGTTGGGGATACTCCTCAGCTTATTGACCAGAAAATCAATGAGCTGATCGACTGGCTGGTCGATTCTGATCTACGCCAGTGGCAATCGGTGAATGACCATCTTGCAGAGCGACGCCGCATCCACAAAGATCGCATAGTTGGCGACCATGGAATCGGAAGCTTTAACTACGAACGCGATCGTCTTATAGACGCAGTTGGCCGCGAAG
>DATKXE010000256.1:0-13918 GCA_035529195.1 Anaerolineales bacterium | reverse complement strand
TGTAATAGATACCAGATACTGCTGATTGTAGATGAAGTGCAGTCTGGCATGGGAAGGACAGGGAAATGGTGGGCGATTGAGCACTTCGGCATTGAACCCGATATTGTTTGCGTGGGAAAGGGAATAGCCTCCGGAGTTCCGCTGGGAGCCATCATTGCCAAGAAGAGTTTGATGACATGGACTAAAGGTGCTCATGGGAATACATATGGCGGTAATCCAATTGCCTGCGCAGCTGCTTTAGCGACAATCGAGCTGATTAAAGATGAATACATGCTGAATGCTGTGGAGGTTGGAGAATATACTTTACGCAGATTGGAAGAACTCCAATCTCGCCATCCAAGCATTGGTCAAGTTCGGGGGAGAGGATTGATGATTGGGGTTGAATTCGTCCAGGATCGGGAAACGCGCCAACCCGATTTAGAGCTGCGAGACCGGATTATCCGCCTGGCATTTCAAAGTGGATTGCTGCTCTTGGGTTGTGGAAAAAGCACCATTCGAATCGCACCCCCTTTGAGCATCAGCAAAGGAGAAATCGACCAGGGGTTGATAATACTCGAAGAAATTATTATGCATGCTGAACAGGAATTTTTGATACCCCATGTTGCCTGATTTACGGGTCCGCCAGCGGGATTACCTACTAGAAATCGGAAGGGCGATCACCCAGGAACTCGATCTGGATAATCTGCTTGCTCGAATTTTAAATATTTCCGTCGAAATGCTGGCTGGACAGGCGGGATTAATTTCCTTGAGAGGGGAAGAAGGGGGATGGACAATTGGTACATCTCACGGCATTCCTTCGGCTTTCATCAATTATTTAGATCCTCTCCTTAAAGCCATCCCAGACCAGGAAGATCCAGCCAAATTTGAATTACCACAAATAAATACTCTCCTGAAGGAAGTCACCCGTGTGGCGAGTCTGGGATTTTTAGATGGTGTGGGACTGCCACTGGTCTTTCGGCGGCGAGTTGTGGGAATGATTTTCATCTTCCGAAACTACTCTGCCAGGTTTTCGGGTAATGATCGAGCTCTGCTGCAGAGTTTTGCGGATCAAGCAGCAATCGCAGTCAGGAACGCCCAATTTTATACACAGATCCGCCGTGAGAAGCAGCGCATGGATACCCTGCTTGACTCAGCAGCGGATGGTATATTGATACTCAATCCAGAAACTACTGTTGAACGCAGTAATCCTGCTTTTGAAAATCTTTCAAGGTTAGCAAATAACGAAATTATCGGGCGCAAGCATGCTGAGGTGATCCGCTGGACGCATGTCGAGAGCGGATTAACACTTGATCAATCCTTAGCACAGGGATGGCCCCTGACACCGCACGCAACGCTTTATGTAGAGGGCGATCTTGAACGACTTGAACGGAGACCTGTACCTGTCGGAATTACGTACGCGCCCTTATTATCTCCCGAAGGGCAATTAATCAATGTGGTCGCAACTGTAAGAGATATCTCCCATTTTCGTGAAGCGGATGAGATTAAAAGTACCTTTATCTCAGTTGTCAGCCACGAGTTAAAAACTCCTGTAGCATTGATCAAAGGTTATGTGGGTACACTTCGCAGAGAAGATGCTACCTGGGATCGTGCAGTAATCCAAGACAGTTTAGCAGTGATTGAGGACGAGGCTGACCGCTTAACAGAATTGATCGAAAACCTGTTGGATGCCACGCGTTTGCAAAGTGGTACGCTGTCGTTAAATCGAACAGATCTAGCACTGGCTCACACAGTTGAAAGAGTAGTTGAACGCTTCACAGTACAGGCACCCAACCATAATTTCTTTGTTGATTTTCCCGGTGATTTTCCTGTGATTTTGGGAGATGAAGACCGATTAGAGCAGGTTTTGTATAACCTGTTTTCCAATGCTGTAAAATACTCCCCGGATGGTGGGGAGATTCGCATAAACGCTCAGGTCAGGGTCGAACAAGTGATAGTTTGTGTTTCCGATCAAGGTCCCGGGATCGCTCCCGGGGATATTCCCTACATTTTCGATCGATTTTACCGGGCACCTGAAGCCAGTAAGCGCACCAAGGGAACCGGATTAGGCCTCTTCTTATCGCGAGCAGTTGTCGAAGCACATGGGGGAAGAATTTGGGTGGATCCGATGCCAGATCAAGGAGCCCGAATTTGTTTTTCCTTACCTCGCTGAATATTAACTGGGTATAATCTAGCGCGTGTTCGACAGCAAGTTTGCTAAATAAGATCAGGTTTGAACCTGGAAGCATGATTCTTGGTGCAGAGATATTTCATCAGGTTCCAAAAGGATTTATGAGTACGTAAATTTATTATCGATTTTAGGAGAGAAGTATGCCTCAAACGCAAATCAGTTGCCCCAATTGCAAACAACCCATAATGGCTGATGTGCGGCAGCTCTATGATGTAGATCAGGATCCAAATCTGAAATCCCAATTACTCTCAGGTATGATTAATTTTGTGCAGTGCCAGGTTTGCGGGTATCAAGGAGCCCTGGCTACACCTATTATTTATCATGATTCAGACAAAGAATTGCTGCTTACCTATGTACCAATGGAGATCGGATTACCGCGTGATGAGCAAGAACGATTGATTGGCAGCCTGATCAATCAGGTGGTCAATCGCTTACCCGCGGAGAAAAGAAAAGGCTATTTGCTGACTCCTCAAGCACATTTCACTATGCAAGGTTTAATCGAACGTATCTTAGAAGCTGATGGCATCACCAAAGAAATGATTAAAGCCCAGCAGGATAAGATTGACTTTCTCCAGAAACTTTCGACGACTAAGGATGAGCAAGCACGCCTCAATATAATTAAGGAAAACGAGACCCTTCTTGATGCAGATTTGTTCACGATCCTGAGCCGTTTATTGGAGACCGCAGCTGGAACCGGGGATCAAGAATCAGCACAACAACTTGAGGAAATTCAGAATCTTTTGATCGAGAATACCGAATTTGGCAAAGAAATTCGGCAACAATCAGAAGAAGTACAGGCTGCTATTGAATCTTTACAAGAAGCTGGTCAGGATCTAACTCGTGAGAAGCTATTGGACCTGATAATTCAAGCTCCGAATGATATCCGCTTAAGTGCCTTGGTCAGCCTTACAAGGCCAGGGATCGATTACGCTTTTTACCAACTTCTCACTGATAAAATTGAAGCTACTGAGGGGGAGGAGCAGGAACGACTCTCCGTTTTGCGCGATCGGCTGCTCGAGCTAACCAGTCTATTGGATGAACAAGTTAAAATCAGGGTCAGACAGGCTCACGAATTGCTTGAACAAATAATGCAGACTGATGATGTGATGCAGGCGATCCAGACTTACGCGGCCCAGATTGATGAGTATTTCATGCAAGCTGTTCAGGAAGAATTAGAATCTGCACGTAAGAGCGGCGATTTAGAGAAAAGCGCAAAGCTGAACCAGATTGATGAAACAATCCACCAGGCGATGGCCCAACCAACGGAAATAGAATTCATTCAGGAATTGCTCGAAGCACCCGATGATGCGGTTCGCCAAAATCTCCTGGAGACCAACCCGGATAAAATCACCCCCGAATTATTTCAAATGCTCTCGGGTTTGATCAACCAGGCGGCAGATTCAGGCCAAGGTGAGGAGTTGGTTGAAAAAATTAAATTGGTCAACCGGCAAGTGTTGAGGCATTCGATGCAGTTAAATATACAAGGTGGTTAAAGTTGCGAATATTGCACATTGTTGGAGCGCGACCCAATTTCATGAAAGTGGCACCCATCATGCGGGAGATGTTCCGATACCCGAAGGATTTCCATCAGATGGTGGTGCATACTGGACAACATTATGCGCCACAGATGTCACAGGTTTTTTTTCAGGAATTAGATTTACCACAGCCTGATGTGAATTTAAATGTAGGTTCAGGAACACATGCTTGGCAAACCGCTCAAATCATGATGCATTTTGAACCGGTGCTGGTTGATTATCAACCAGATTGGGTGGTAGTTTACGGAGATGTGAATTCGACCCTCGCCTGCAGCCTCGTCAGTACCAAATTGGGTTTTCCGGTTGCTCATGTGGAAGCGGGTTTGAGATCATTCGATCGCAGCATGCCAGAAGAAGTAAATCGAATTATTACCGATCAGCTCTCCGATTTATTATTTACACCATCAGAAGATGCTGATCGAAACTTAAAGGCAGAAGGGATCGCTGGAAATAAGGTTCATCTGGTGGGTAACGTGATGATTGATACTCTGGTTCACTTGCTGCCGAAATCCCAGGCAAACTGGTATCAGCTGCTTAAGCTCTACCCCCATGAACGATATATCCTGGTTACGCTTCATCGACCTGTGAATGTAGATGACCCAGTCACATTGGCTGAAATCATGAGCGCCCTGGAAACTATCAGCGAACAGGTACCCGTGCTGTTTCCCGTGCATCCCAGGACGAAAGACCGCCTTCATGAGTATGGTCTTCAGCCCAAGAACCCACGACTTTCTATTCTTGAACCCCTGGGTTACCTGGATTTCCTCGCTTTACAAGAACATGCTGTACTTGTGTTGACTGATTCTGGTGGTATACAGGAGGAAACAACCTACCTGGGAGTGCCTTGTTTAACTGTCCGGGCTAATACGGAAAGACCCGTTACAATCTCAATGGGCACGAATCAGCTGGTTGATAGTGAGAAATTGTCCCTCGTGAAAGCAATGCAGGATAGACTCGCTGATTCACGGAAAAATAAGAGAATGCCGCTATTATGGGATGGACATACAGCGGCGAGGATCGTGAAAGTATTTCGGCAAGTTTAAGGTATTCAGATAGATCTGAAAAAAATCCCGCAATTATTTTGGTGGGTTGTCGAGACGTAACCCGTGTCCTCTGATGGTGACAATATATGGATGGGAGGTGTCAATGGCTCCCAATCGATCGCGCAAACGCCTCACCAAGGCATCCAGAGCTTGCTCGGAAACGTCGACAGCATTGTCCGCTCCCCAAATCTCAGCAATAATCTCATTGCGAGGGATTACCCGGTCCTGGTGTTCGTATAGAATCTCGAGCAGTTGAAATTGAGAGGCAGATAATGGGGGTAGTAGTTCTTGATCCTCAATCCATACTTGACGAGAGCTTTTTTCAAGCTTCAGGCGACCTTCTTGAAGTGGTGCAATTCCTTCCATTTCTCCGATTTCAAGAGGCATGGTTGCATCCGAACTGAGGAAAATAAACTGCTGAGCAAAGGCGATCTGAATCACGTCCCCATCCTTTAATATCTCTGGGTTGGAAAGCATATCCCCATTAAGATGGGTTCCGTTTTTGCTGCCTAAATCCTCAATCGAAGTCCCCGTGCCAGTCACGGTTAGACGGGCATGATTGCGAGACACCCGCCGGCTCGGAATCATCACATCACAGCCTGCATCCCGTCCAACCACTAAACTCTCCCGGATCATCCAGCGCTGACCGTTGAGAGGTCCAGATTGTCCCACTAACACAGGAGTATCTTCGTTATTTCGCTCCATGATGAGAACCTCCGCGTGTATAATACCATTTAATCTGAGGAAAGAAGAAGAAAAATGCAAACTCCAATCGAGCCTGGAGTAATTTTACGCGATCGCTATAAGATTCGCCGCATAATTGGGCAAGGTGGAATGGGATCCATTTACCTGGCTGAAGATATTCGGCTTGAGGGTCGTCAGTGCGCGCTCAAAGAAGTTCAGCATGAGAGTTCTTTATCGGATGATACCCTTCAACAGGCTCAAGAACAGTTTCTCCGTGAAGCTCAAATACTTGCTCGCCTCGATCACCCAAATTTACCCAAAGTATCAGATTATTTTTCAGATGAAGATCGTGAATACCTGGTTATGGATTACGTCCCAGGAGAAGACCTCAGAACATTGATGCTGGCAGCTCGTCGAAAAAAAACCTTCCTCCCAGAGCGCGAAGTCTTAGGTTGGTCGAACCAATTGGCAGACGCGCTCGATTATATGCATAGCCTGGATCCGCCGATTCTCCATCGCGATATCAAGCCCAGTAATCTCAAATTAACACCCAGCGGATTGATCAAATTAGTGGATTTTGGTTTGGTCAAACTGCTCGCCTCAGAAGAGATGACGATCACAATTTTGCAGGGGCGTGGTACTGCCTTATATACACCCTTGGAGCAATATGGTGGCGATACGGGTCATACCGCTGTACCCAGTGATATCTATGCTTTTGGAGCGACCCTGTACCATTTATTGACCAATACTCCTCCCATCGAAGCCCGTGAAAGGTTCTTACGCCCAGAAAGCCTGATCCCTCCCAGGCAAATCAATCCAGAAATTTCTGTTCGCACCGAACGTGCTATCCTGTGGGCATTGAGTTTGCACCCAGATGAGCGACCGCAGAGTGTAGAAGAGTTCCGCCAAAGTCTGATCGGAAGAGCAAATCCAGCAACGCAACCGCGCCAGCCGCTACCAAAACCTTCCCTAGCTGATTTAGTTGGTACACCCGTTGATAGGATTTTGGTCGCCTTTGCTATCTTTATGATCATTGTTAGTTTGTTGATAACGATATTACGGTGAGACCAGGATTATTTTGATTCCTGGAACTTTTGCCAGCCATACGAAGCTCCCCAACCCAGACCAGCACCAAAAACAGACACCATTAATATACCCCAAGATCCAGGGATATTGAGCAGCTGGTCACTACCTGGAAGATTCAATGCAATATACATATAGGCGAAGATGCCACCTATGATGGCCATTAAACCAGAGCGGATTCCCCACCGTAAAAGACCAAAAGTGGTAGAAAACCAATAAATTGCTGCTCCAATAGCAATTGATATACCCGTCGCGATAACCCAATCCAGCAAACCGGTTGAGGAGGGTGGTTCAGGTGGGAGTGGTATCGTTTCCGGAATAATCGTCTCTGTTGCTTCGGGTTCACTGGTGACCGTCTCGGTTGGGAATTGAGTGATCACAAACTCGATCGTTGGCAACCCTTCCGGAGGGATATCAAATTGAAGGAAATTTGAATCAGTAGCTGGATCACTGCGAGCGTGAATCACGATTGTTCCAGATTCTTTGATTAAAAACGTGGTTCGAGCAATACCATCTTGGGTGGATTCTCTTTGAAGGGCCAGTTCATTCAATCCATCACTAAGACTAAATTCTACAATTGTGCCATCTGGGACTGCGTGGTTATTGTGGTCCAAGATAACCCCAGTACGGATTGGAATCAAATCACCTATCGTGAGTTGAGGAATTTGGGTAGGAACAGGGGTTCCCAAGTTTGCTTCTGGGATGTCCATGAATAAATCAATGGTTTGCTCTGGATTGGGAGATGTGGCTGAAATTAAATCGTAATTGATTCCGGACACCGATACGGGTAGATCTCCGCTTAGAGCAGGTATTTCTCCAAACAAAACACGGGCAGCGGTATCAACAAATTGGGGGATCTTGCTGTATAAACCATAATAGGCACTGAGTTTCGATATTTCAGTCGCGTCAAGATAATAGGGTGCATCAAAAGCAAAAACAACCAGGTACTTCTGTCGAAAGAGATCGGGTCTTTCAGCAAGGAAGCGTGACAAAGCTGTTGAGGCAGGGTTTTCAGAACTCACATCTGCCAATGAGAATACGATCCACTGTGCCATCTGAAGATCGTTTTCCAGGACGGTGTAATCAAATTCAGGTGCTCTATTCAATAGGGCTAGCAGCTCATCGAAAGTATATGAGACCAGGTTTCTCTGCACAACTTGCCCTCCTGCTAAAGGTCCATAAAGTTTGAGCACAGCATTTTTAAATCCAGATTTGGATAAAATTTGCTGCTCGGGACAATTTGAGCATTGTTGCCCAGTGCGGACATCAGTGATGAATATAATATGCTCATTGATGTTAGGTGGTTCTGGAATGGTTTCTGCCAGGTCAGTGAAAGTTGGGCTGATCAGCGTGACTGCTTCTTGAGCTACCTGGCGAGAAATTTGGTCAGAATCACCAACTATTGTTAGATTTTCTTGGGGAGGGATTGTTGATCCTAGGGTGAAGATTGTGCTGTTATTCAATCTGTATTTAAGAGTTAGGATTTTCAGGACAGATGCATCAATTTGCTCTTGAAATCCTGGATCATCGCGATATTTTTGAGCAAACAAATCCAGGCTGCTGATGATGGAGGAATATTGATCAGGATCGCTGGTGGAGATAAACTCATCTCCGAGAATTAGGAGATCATTTCCTGCCAGAAACGCATCCCGAGCGATAAATCTGGATTGAAAATTAAATCCGGTTGGATCGACGAAGCGGCGGAAAGCTTCACTACCTAAGTTTTCAGAGACCATAACCCCACCATTCTCAATCCAATTTGCCAAAGGCGGGAGCTCAATCAGCTGGTCGAGTGCTTGGCGGTCCATGCTCACTGGGCGGGTGGTCTCACGAATGTTTCCTTGGAACCCCTGATATCGAATATGGGATGTCAACAAGCCATCAACGGTAGCTAATTCAGTGGGCGCATTTCCCGTAACAGCAAAAAATGGTGGTAGTTCGATTTGTTTGAGTTGCTCGAGAGATTTTCTGACTGTGGCGACTTCTTCTTCCGGCAACCGGTCGGAACTGCCATGACCGGGGAAGTGTTTACCGATCACACCGAGATTTCCCTGACTACCCTCGTGCACACCGGTAACATAGGCGCGCCCCATCTCTCCTACCCAGAAAGGATCACCCCCAAATGTGCGCACACCCAGATCACCTGTGCCTTGCTCAATCGGGGATTCTAGGACGTCGAGGGAAGGTCCAAGAAGCAAGTTTATTCCCAGGGCAGAGAGTTCGCTACCTATGACCTGACCAACCTGGTTTGCTAAACTTGTTTCGAAAGTCGCCCCAATCCCCATCAGAGAAGGCAAAGTAGTGACTCCATTGAAGATTTGATCTGCAAGAGGGCCATTACCTTCTTGAGAAATACCAACAATCATCGGGATGAAGGCGGGTCTAAATTCTTGATTCGTCTCTGGTTCGATCTGGTTTGATTGGGATGCAGACCATTCAGCCGTCTGGAGAGCTCGAGCAAGCTGCCAAGTACCGGTCGCGGTCTGTGGCGCGGGCAGGAAATTATCACTTTTTTCTTGGAGTATTACCCCACCGATATGATAATTCGTGATCAAATCAAAAATCTGGGTTTCGAAATCAACATCTGTACCATTAAATGTGACTAAAAATAGCTGACCAACCTTCTCCTCAGGGGTCAGGGTTTCCAAAAGAGCTAGGGCATGGTCTTCGGCGGAGCTGGTCTGAACAAGCGGGAACGCGGATACGACTGATCCTTGAAATGTCGCGATGATTAATGGGATCAGAATCATGAAGCGAAGGAAAAAGCTTGCAGAAAACTTATTGGAAAGCCAAAAGCGATTCATGTCAATGGTCGGACCTCATTGTTCTCCTGAATTATAATCTCACGCAATAGATCACGACGTTTACTCCCACTCAATAATTCTAATCTCCTAATATTGAGTGGATCGATTTCTTGGCGCAGGATAGATAGTTCTTCCGCGGTAGGTGGTTTGGTTTCGCGGACATCGTTGGCAATATCAAGGGTGAAACCAGTTTTTGCTTGAATCCGGTCAATAGAAATACCCTGGTGGAATGAAATTAAACGTATTCGGCAGCCGGGGTTGTTTCCCTGAAAGTCGAATTGACCCAAGTCTGAGATTAGATACTTGGGACCGCTACCATGCGTCCTCAAATCATTATGCCCTAAACCGGATAAGAAATCCAGTTTGGGAACAAAAGTTACTCTTGAATGACGGGGTACGTATAAATAGATATCATCAAGAAAGGTGGTCACATCTGGGATACCCCCGGTTCCAGGCAGGCGCAGGCGAGGCAAATGGTAGTCCTTTCCAAAGGCAATATTGTTAAAATTCCCCATAGAATCGACCTGAGCTGGTCGGAAGAATTCCATTGGGCGCAGGGAGGGCAATACATCAGCAACGCCGCGTACAAAACCGATATTCCTGATCGCCAGGTCTAACCACAAGGTTTCTACCTGCAGCAGTTTCAGCGGGGCAGGCTCACGGCATATACCTTGACCTATCGCAGATGAGAAATAAAGATTGGGTGCATGGGTACGCCTGGCAAGCAAATATCCTGCTGCGACGATAGGAGTCGCCAGACCCTGGGCGACAATCTCTCCGTCGCGGACCTGACGAGAAATGCAAACGACCATTATCTCGTCCGGTGTGTATTCAATGGGCATATCTGCTTAACCCTTACATAAAAAATTGATCCTTAAAGTATCGTGATTATTTTAGTGGAAAGGACATCGCAGCTGCAATAAATTCAGAGATCTTTTTCTTTCAAGGCTCAGTCCATTATTGAGTATATACTGCGAAAATTCCAAAATCACATTGACATAAATTTTACCAAGTAAGGATCAGTCTTGGTGCAAAATAAGCCTTCTCTAATAGGTTAGGATCACCACGAATTCCGCCCTAGAAGAATATGTTCCAGGCTGAGAATCACAAATTTGACCATTCAAGCGTTTTATGAAACACATGGTTGAATAATTAATAGGATAGATTTTCGATCTATTGATTGGATGCGATGACTTGACGAGCGAGCTGCGGGTCATCGGTGATTAATCCGTTGACACCCAGAGTTATCAAATAAGCCATTTCTACTGGATCATTCACGGTGAAGGTGTGAATGTGATAACCGAATCGTCGAGCTTTGCTCATCAAGCTTGGAGATATGTCACCTTTTTCTGGATGGAGAGCATCGAAAGGTACAATGGCTCTACCTAGCCAGCTTCGCGATAGAAAACCAGGCAGCCCCCTTTTTGCCAGAAACCCAATTGGGATTTCGGGGGAGAGATCACGGAATCTTCGCAGGGGAATGGGATGAAAAGATGAAACGATGATTTCGCTGTGCAGCTGATAATAATCGATTATTCTTGACACTTCTTCAGGCAATCTATCAAAAGGTGTTGCGAAGTTTTTTAGCTCAATATTTATCCGGATTCTTCCGGCGCAGACTTCGAAAACTTCAGCCAAAGTAGGGATGGTTTCATGAGGGTGTTGATCACGAAAATTGTAACCAGCATTCAATTCCCGCAGAGCGGCTAATGGCAAATCTGCCACTCGACCAGATCCATCCGTTGTTCGATCTACGGTTTGATCATGAATGACCACAACATGGTGATCTGCAGTTAGCTTCGCATCTACTTCGATCAGGTCAGCTTTCTGCTGGATAGCAGTTTCAAAGGCCGCTAAGGTATTTTCAGGCGCAAATGCTGATGCACCCCGATGAGCGAATATCAAGGGTGAACGCGTCTGGAATCCCATCTGGTTTTCAATACCCTCTCTTGATGATCGAGTGAAGAATCTTCAGGGGTGGAAAATATTAATTAGAGGTCAACGAAGTATGAAATGGATGCCAGGTCGATTAATTCTCTAGTTAACGCGGGTTCTACTGAGAGATATTGTGCGATATCAACAATCTGATCGCATAAATCCCGGGGATGAGAAGCGCGTAATTTTCGACCTGGTTTGATATACCATTCTTGAAGCAGGTACGCTAAACCCTGATTGCTAAATGCCACCCCTTTCGCTTCTGCAACCTGGTGGAAGATCTCACGAAAATCGTCATAATTAGGATCGCCGATCTCGATTTTGTGGCGCAAGCGTCGTAAGAAGGCTTCATCAACCAGATCCCGGGGGGGTAAGTTAGTTGAGAATACAACCAGAACATCGAAGGGGATTTCGATCTTTCGCCCGGTATGCAGCGTGAGGTAATCAATTCTGTTTTCGAGGGGTACGATCCAGCGGTTGAGCAGGTCCCGGGGGCGAACGAGCTGTCTTCCAAAATCGTCGATCAGCAGGATACCGCCGTTGGCTTTGATCTGGAATGGAGCTTCGTAATATTTGTTTACATCATCAAAAACCAGGTCCAAACCAGACAGTGTCAGTTCTCCACCGGTTATGATAAAGGGACGATGAATGCGGATCCAGCGCGGGTCTTTACGAGTGCTGGCACGCAAAGTACCTGAGCTTGGTTGCGGTTCATTTTCCGGGGAAGCCTGGTGGTTTACTGAATCGTAGATTTTAACCACCTGCCCGTCAATATAAACCGCATAAGGAATGTACATGGTCTCCTGAAGGATCATGTCGCCGATTGAGCGAGCGATACTGGTCTTACCATTCCCCGGAGGGCCATATAGGAAAATGGATGTCCCCGAGTTGATCGCCGGGCCAATGCGGTGGAATGTGTTATCTGATAGCACCAGGTGTGAGAGTGCTTTTCTGACATCCCTTTGGTTCATATTAGTGCGTGATCGGCTCTGGTTGCGGATCGACTGGTTGTACACATCTAGGGGGACGGGAGCAGCACCAGCATATTGGCTCCGTTCAAGTGCTTCACGGGCGCGGGCAATTCCGGCACCGGTAATGGCGTATTGGTAGGCGCCTTCTCCTAATCCAATTTGAGATGTTTTTACTTCAATGAATTTTTCGCGCTTGAGTGCATCCAAAATCTGGTCAACTACATTGGGAAATGGGAGTGCCATTGCTTCGGCGGTCGAAAAACCTGTTAAATATCCTTGGAAATACAAAATTTTTAATGCCAGGTCTTGCAACCAAAGGGGAGAAAGACCCGTATCCTCCATTTTTTGGATCGGAGGGGGAGAGAAGCCATCCATTGGAAATTTCTCTTGAATGTTGGGTGGAAAAGTTGATTGCATACCAGTCATGGTCAGTGCTCCACAATTCAACAATAATTAGATGAAAAAAATTATAGCACGCGGTCGCTGGAAATATCAGCTAGAAACGGCCACCCTTCGAAAGTGTAATTTCCAAAAAAGACCGCTTGGATGGTAGAATTCTCTCACAATTCCAGAGCAAATGAGGCTGTTATCAATTATGAAAGTATCCGTGATAATTCCTGTTTATAATGAGGAAGAAACTATTGAAGAGATCCTTCGCCGAGTCGAAATGGAAGAAATCGCGACTGAAATATTGGTTATTGATGATGGTTCGACAGATGGCACCCGGGAAAAGTTAGCTTCGCTGAATGAGGTGGGCAATTTGCGCATCATCCTCCATGACCGCAACCAGGGTAAAGGAGCTGCGGTGCGGACTGGAATCCAAAATGCGACTGGAGATGTTTTTCTCATTCAAGATGCAGATTTGGAATATGATCCGCGTGATTATCCAGCACTGATCCGGCCCATTGAAGAAGGAATTGCAGATGTGGTTTATGGCTCTAGGTTTTTAGGGGGACCTCGCCGGACTACGATGTTCTGGCATATGGTGGCTAATAAATTACTTACCTTTATGACCAATTTGTTGTATAACACAATTTTGTCGGATATGGAGACCGGATATAAGGTATTTAAGCGTGATATTGTCGATGGGATGAAGATTCGCGCCAACAGTTTTGATTTTGAACCGGAGTTTACCGCGAAGATCCTGAAGAAAAAAGTCCGTGTGTATGAGGTGCCAATTTCATTTAATCCACGCGACTACAATGAAGGAAAGAAAATCGGTTTCATAGATGCCTTTCAAGCGGTATGGACGTTGATTAAATACCGCTTCGTCGATTGATGGGAGACGAAATTATTCCAATAATATAAATATTGGGGAGAAAATCTGAAAGAATTCTATTGTATGCAAGGGTAGAACCACCCAATAGAATTCTTGGGGGAGTAAACATCTCCAGATCCCGGTTGGTTTTATCAATCCTCGGAGTTTGATGGTTTTATATCTCTTACCTTAAGTTGTAAATTCTCCTTGCCATTAAATTCATTATTTTCAAAGGTGTACATCAGATCAACAAATAATGGCATATCAGCATGCCACTGACCTTGGCGGAAAGCGATTGCATCATAGGTAATCCAGCCATCACTGACAGTCAGTTTTAGGTGGCTTCCATCTTTGCCAACCAAGCGATGATCATTAACCCTCAATTCCCGGGATACAAATACAGCCTGAGGATTCCCGTATCCTGTTGGTTGGAGAACC
>DATKXE010000255.1:0-4388 GCA_035529195.1 Anaerolineales bacterium | reverse complement strand
GTATTCTTTGAACATTCTGTTGCACTAGCTAGTTGAATCCAAGTTATGTATTAATATCAAAACCGCTCAAAGTGTCAATGAGCGGTCTTGATATTTTGCCGTGTTTGATTTTATGTTGTCTAATTATCCAAATTATTTAATGCGCGCTTGATCCGCAGGTAGGCAAATAATTGGATTCTATTAGCTGAATGCGCGCGAAAAATTCTCATTCAATCCTTTCTCATGGATTGTTATGAAGCTACCTTTGCTTCGTATTATTCAATTACGGGGTGACGCACTGCTTATCCAGCAGGGTGCCATCCTTGTAGCGCAGGTAGGCGCAGTTGCTGGACTTCGTCCACAGCGAGTAAGGCAAACCGACATACAGGTTGGTAGTCGTGTTTGTGCCAATCCCGCTTCTCACGTTGACCGAGTTGCCAGCGTTGAGGGTGAAATTGGTGGGGAAGTCGTAGCGCCCGGTTTCCGATTCGGCTTTCATCCACCATCCGGTCAGGTTGAACGACGAGGTGGTCGAGTTGGTGATGATTACATAATCGTTCTGGGGATTGGTCGATGGGTTGAAGCCGGCGATATGGACACTGGGTGAGGGAGTACCGGGTGTGGGCACAGCCTGGCTGACGCACTGCTTGTCCTGCAGGGTGCCATTGGAATCCCGCAGGTAAGCACAGTTGTTGGTAACTGTCCAAAGTGAGAAAGGCAAGCCCATGTATAGATTAGTGGCCGAGTTAGTACCCACGCCGCTGCGTACATTGACTGTTTGACCTGCACCCAGCTTGAAGCCGCTGGGGAAGTCGTAGCGCCCGCTCTGGTTTTCTGCTTTGAGCCACCAACCTGTCAGATCGATGGTTGCGCTGGTCATGTTCTTCAGCATCACGTAATCATCACTCGGGGTGTGGGAAGGGTGAAAACCGGTGATAGCCACCTGTCTGGGGGGTTCGGCGGTTTTTGAGGTGTAGTTCTGGTAAACCACCGGCATGTAAACTGTGTTTGCAACTTCATTTGCCAGCACCACGATAGCGGTCAAGCTGCTCAACGCGATCAAAAGCCCGATCACGATCTTCATTCTTTTAGGCATTTTTCAATCTCCTTATAGGTTGGTGCCACGAATTCCTGTTCCATATACGCTTATGGGATAATGCCATACAAGCCTCCTTCACCGGCAACAAATCCTGTGAAATTTTTCAGGACTTCTTTGTATGATTAGAGGTTTAGCCGAGCGGTTCAAAACGAGCCTGGAAGAAACGCAGATCTTTCGGTTCATAAACCATCTTCATTCCCTTGGTCTGCTCACGATTATCGTAGACTGCCTTAACCGCTTCGGCAACCACATCCATATGAGCCTGTGTATAAACCCGGCGTGGGATCGCCAAGCGGGTCAATTCAAGAGCTGGATAGCGGTGGTCGCCAGTTTGTGGATCACGCCCAGCACTGACGTTTCCGCGCTCCATACCCCGTACCCCAGAATCAAGGTATATCTGTGCAGTCAGAACCTGGGCAGGAAACTGATCTTGCGGGATGTGAGGATAAAAGCTCCTGGCGTCGAGGAAAATGGCATGCCCACCAACTGGTTTGACGATCGGGATGTCCCAATCCAGCAGCAGATCACCGAGATAAAGCACCTGCCCCACTCGTGAACGTACGTGGTCATCCTGTACCGCTTCCTCGATGCCGATCGCCAGCGCCTCCATATCGCGCCCCGCCATACCTCCATAAGTGTGCAGACCCTCATAAACTACGACCAGGTTGCGCAGGGCATCGAACAGCTCGAAATCATTGACCGCTAACCAACCACCAATATTGACCAGGTTATCTTTCTTTGCGCTCATCCAGGCGCCATCTGTGTAGCTGCAGAATTCTATCAAAATCTCAGCAATGGATTTATCTTCAAATCCCTCTTCCCGCTCTTGGATGAAATATGCGTTTTCTACCATGCGAGTGGCATCCAGGAAAATGCGGATGCCATGCCGATCGCAGTATTCCCGCAGCTGGCGCACATTCGCCATACTGACTGGCTGGCCACCAGCCATATTGACCGTGCCTGCCAGGCTGATGTAAGCGATTTTCTCAGCTCCCACCTCTTTGACCAGGGAATCTAATTTCTCCAAATCTACATTTCCCTTGAAGGGGTATTCATCGCTGGGGTCGTGGGCTTGGTCGACGATCACGTCCACGAAAGTACCTCCAGCCAGTTCATGGTGCAGGCGGGTTGTGGTGAAATACATGTTGCCGGGAACATATTGCCCCTCATTGATCACCGTCTGGCTGAGCAAGTGCTCTGCACCCCGACCCTGGTGGGTGGGTACCATATGCTGGTAGCCGTAGTATTTCTGGACAGCTGCCTCCAGATGATAGAAATTATTACTGCCCGCGTAGGCTTCATCGCCCAGCATTATGCCTGCCCATTGCCGGTCGCTCATGGCGCCGGTGCCGCTGTCCGTGAGCAAATCAATGTAGACATCCGCAGAGCGCAGCAGAAAGGTGTTGTAGCCTGCCTCTTCCATGGCGCGCGCACGTTCCTCCTGGCTGCTCTTACGGATCGGCTCCACAGATTTTATTTTCCAGGGCTCCGCCCAGGAACGGCGGCTTAATTGCTGACCAAAGGTTTTGAGAGGGGAAGAAGTCATTCAGTTTCTCCTTTATTCAATTAAATAGAGTGAGATGCCAGACAATGGTTTGACCTGATGTCAATCCAACGTTCTCATAATGGTCTTGTTTATTGTACAGGATGATTCGTAATATCGGTAGCTGATCCGGTTGAGATTAAGATTATAGATAAATATTTACTAAGGGGTAATAAAAGAAGACTTGTTGAGCTTGAATTTATGCATCAGACGGGCCGGGCTGCCAGTTGGTATCTGCCGCCCAATCTTCAGCGGCGAAGTAAATCAGATCGACCGCTGGATCCTTAACGTCTGGATAAGTGTCGGGGTCAGCTAAATTCTGCGCCAGGCGGTGTTTTAGTTCAGCGTAGGCTGCTGCAGTAGCCGGGTGGCTGCGCAGGTAGTCGCGAAAAAGCAGCGCATAACGTTGGTTGGCGCGTTCTGCAATGCGCACATGTAAATTCGTGGGGCGCTGACCATCAGGTGGTTTAAACACCCATTTGATCCATTCCCTGGCTTGCGCTTCTGAACCCGCAGGTGGGTGGTCAGTGAGATATTCCAATCGGGTATAGCCAATCTGGTTGAGAGCTTGCTCAACGGGTGGATTGAGACTTTCCACGGTGATCTGAATGTCAATCCGATCCTTAGCATCCAGACCTGGAATGGAGGTCGAACCAATATGGTCGATGCGCAGCGCGAGATCATTGAGCCCCTCGCGCAAAACCTTTCCCAGGGTTTGAAATTCTTCTGGCCAGGTTGATTTATAAGGTGTTATGGTGACCATCTTGCTGCCTTTTGCGCGGAGTAGAAAATATTACCAAGTATATCTATGGGAGCATATTGGACGTTAATCCCTCGAAATCATTGTATTTACGAGTGAATCTGCATACTCGACAAGTCCTATTATATGAAACAATTTCAGAATTCATAAGACCGGTTATTGAAGATTGGAAAAACTTTGCTGGGATCGTGCAGCGCAAGGATCCCAGGAAGTAATCCTCCAAGTGATATAGCTTGTGAAATGCTGTTGACCATTACAGATAATCAGCTCGCTAACTCTGAAACCGGACACTGATTCAATAAATTCGCAATAACCATTGGTAATTAGCACACATACTATGATTAAGATCTCTCATAGTTGTGATACTTGTCACTAATAGTACACCCTACCTTTCAAGTAATATATTCAATAATCTATATTTGCAAGTATGTGAATAGATCAAATTTTAGAATTATGAATACATTTGAGCTGCAATTAGAAATCAACGAGCTGCATGCAGAAATCTGCTCTGCACTGGCCGACCCGCGCCGGATATTGATGTTCTATCTCCTGGCGGAGAAAAGTGCCAATGTCAGCGATTTAGCCGCTGAGGTGGGCATCAGCCAGCCAGCTGCCTCACGCCATTTAAAGATTATGCGTGAGCGCGGCCTGGTACAGACAGTCCGCAAAGGCCAGAGTGTTGAATACCGGTTGAGTGATATGCGCTTGATCCAGGCACTTGATCTGCTGCGTTCTGTGCTGCGAGACCAGCTTCAAAACCGCGCTGATTTAATCCAGGTGCTGGAGTGAGATATGCCGGGTGATCAATTCCCATCGCAATGTGAGGTAACCAGCAGATTATGAAAAGGGAAAAATACATTTGGATTATTGGTTTGGTGGTCACCATTGCGATCATCGTTATCCCACTGGTGCTTTTCCTGCCAAAAGCATCGGGCAAGGGTGATGATCCCTGGGCAACCTTACCGGAGCATCTTTCACATGTTGACCACACCAGCCTGATCGAAGGA
>DATKXE010000254.1:0-3261 GCA_035529195.1 Anaerolineales bacterium | reverse complement strand
TGAATCGATCACAATATAGACCGCTTGCCATAAACGTGCGATCTCTTTGAGCTGGTTGTAGATCCTCGTATGCTTTTCACCAACCCACGTATAGCGCGCCACCACCCGATAAGAAGGAGCGCCAAGGGAATCCGGAGGCAGTGTAGAAAGGTCCAGGTTAAATATGGTCACCGCCGTGGCGTCCCGAGCAGGGTTATCCAGGAGAGAAAGGCTCTCAGCGTCGATATCCTCGCCAATTGCGCCCTCATCTTCACCACCAACGTCGATCGTCATCGCATAGAGCTGGCCAGGTACAGGCTGCCACAATTCCACATGAGATCCTTGCATCAATGCGATTCTCTCCGGAGGGAACATGCCACCTTCGGCGTCGATCTCTTCCGAGAAGAATTGAGTCTTTACCATCGGATGATTCCGACCTAGTTTCGCTATTTGAGTAGCCACAAAATCACCATACGCTGGCACTTCCGCCGCGATGTCCTCAGCATCGAGGATCCAAACACGCCGTATGCCGTCATCCGCTTGAGCTTTTTCCGCTGCCTTGCGCTCACGCGCAAGAAGTGTTCTGCTCGTCCAGGCAGTGCCCCAAAATACACGAGTTGCGTTAGTAGACGCGGCCATTGGAGAGAAATCCTTATCCCATTTCGAAAGGCTGACGTCCTGAGCTTCATCGCATTCCAGTAATACATTCGCGGTGGCGCCGACAACGTTCGCGGTCTCCGATCCTGATAAAAAATAGATGCGTGCATTATTCATGCGGATGATGTATCCGCTCTCCTTGGTCCACAGAGGAGCCGTTAGCCGGTTTCGTGCTAGGACTCGCTCCAGTCGCCGCATGGCGTTTATGGATTGGGGCTTCCAGGTGGGTGAGGCTTTCACGATCTCGGTGTCGAAACGTTTGAGAACGAACATCAAGTAAGCCTCGATCTGAGCTTGCAGCTCGTTCTTGCCGGATTGCCGCGGGAACATCACAACAAAAGAAAGCCCATCGCGTGCCTTGACAGACTTCGCAATCGCCAGCGCTGGCTCGACCTGATAAGCGCGCAGCCGAAGACCTGACAGCGCATGAGCGAAGATCACTACATCGCGAAACCCAATTATTAAATCCAAATACAGATCGACCATTCATTGGTCGCCCCTCCAAGCTGGATTACCCGCAATATTGCTAAAGTTCACCAGCCCCATTCCTCCAATATTTCTGCGACAGCGTGATCCACCAAAAGATTGAAATGCTCACTAAGCTCACAGCTTCTGGAGACCGGACAGTTGGCGCAATTAATAAAACAACTTTCCCTCAAATTGTGTAATGCGAGCTGGGTGGTTTTACATGCATGTAATGCCTGATGTGCAAATCGTGCAATTGGGCAGTATTGAATCCCGGATATTGCACTCTCAGGTAAGTTTGATAAATCAAATTGGTCATTGTCCATATCGAAGCTGGTCAATGCCACCCCCACTCTTTGAGTACTTCATTCAAGGCCGCGGAGATTACCTCCAAAGCCTGGTCCCCATCTCCCAAATCCTTTTGCGATTTCAGTAGCCGAGAGGTGCGGATTGATGCCAGGCCTAACGCACCGAGAGCTTTGATAGTCTGGTCAATGTCATCTGCCTGGTTTGTGAGTTCAAATGTCCGGCGGGTGGCGATCCTTAACATGGTGATCTCCTGCTCTAAACTGGATGATAGAACCTCCGGATCTCCTTTGTTTTCATCAGGTACTGGATACTGCGCATAATGACCATGCTTTAATGCATTGATATTGCCCGGTTGCGCTCCAGGTTTTCGCTTTAATTCATTAAGTGCTTTTCGTTCAGATTTCATCTTCACACTGCTCCAGAGGAGTTGATCATTCCTGGTCAGTATCAGGGGAGATTATCTGTAAAGGCGGGGGAGAGTCATTTCTGCGGGGAGAAATGGCATATATAGACTGGTTTGCTATTATGGCGATCACGATTTGTTTAACCAAACCCAGCAATCCTGAATGATCGCAGTTCAGCGATATCCCCAATTCGGAACCCCAACCCAGGCAGGTTAGCCCAAATACAATCCCCGCCGAGATTATGATAAAACCCAACATGATCAATCTTTTGACTGATGGATCAAACCGCATGAACCAATCTTTCGCACCCGGGATGTAAGAAAAAACTAAGGACAATAATGTGCCTGCGATCAATGAAAGACTTTCGGCTGACATTTATACACCTCCATATTTCCAGAAGAACTTGAAATTATCTATTCATCGCAATGTAGCCAAAATATAGCACAAACGTTCTATTTATTTCTAGGGTTCGAGTATAGAATCCCCCGTAAATTACCCCTGGAAAAGTAAATTCATCCTGCAAGATCATCCCAAAAGGGGAAGGAACGAATACCTGCTCAGTGATGTGAGTCAGGACATCACTGCTAATACGTGTTCTTTTGGAGTGAAATTGAGGATGCTAGGTAGGCTGGCTTGTTTGTGGTAAAATCAACGAATTGGGAAAAGGGTTGGAGATAACCGAACTTTAGAATGAGATTCAACTTGAATAAAAGAAAACTATACCGAACTTCATTACTTATTATCTTTCTGGTCGCATTCGTTGGGTTTGCATGCGCGATTCCGGGTCTCCCGGGAGAAGTGATTCCCGGTTTTCCCATTCAGGAACCAGGTAAACCCACATCACCACCCGTCGAACCGACACAACCGCCGGTCGAGCCAACACAGCCACCTGTTGAGTCAACTGCACCTCCGGAAATTGAGCCGACGGCACCTGTCGGGGGAGAAGTACCTCCGCAGGGTGGTGATAGCAGTTCTTCAGAAACCCTGATCACTCTTCTTTTCTGGCTCCTGGTATTAGTGGTGATCATCCTGGGCATCGCATTGATCGTTTCCTTGTTTACTGGACGCAAAAAAGAACCGGCCAGCCAAACTGTGGCACCTGAATCTGAAGTAACTCCTTCGTATGCAGAAACATCGCAAGAGACCCAAGGAGCTCAACCGGTGCCTGGGGCAGCTGTGGTATCAGCTTTAGAGAATATCTCCCCACAGGTAGCGCCCTTGTACGATCGCTTTGTCAATTTGCTGCAAGGTCTCGGACCGGTGACCATACTGCCGACCCAAACTCGGGTAGATTTCCAGCGTCGCATTATTTTTGCTTCGCTCCAATTCTCTCAGGAAGATATGCGTTTGCAGATGCTGCTGCCTCAAAGTGTAGATGCTCCCCGCATGGTGCGCATTGAAGTCTTCAGTGATGATAAAGTTGCCCATACCATGGTGCTGCGCACAA
>DATKXE010000253.1:0-2373 GCA_035529195.1 Anaerolineales bacterium | reverse complement strand
GAGGGTTGCTCTTCTTGAGATTCAAGGCTGCTTTCACTTTCTTGAGATGGAGAACCTGGATCTTGAGTCGTGTCTTGTTCTTCATCCTGGTTCAGCGGGTCACCATTTTGATCTCGATCGTTCCCTGAGCGGCGAAAAACTCCCCCCAACCTGGAAAATACCTTTCGCACTTGACCAGTTTCACCTTCCGTTTGTTGTTCTCCTGTGACCTCGTCTTTGCTTAGATATGGTTCCAGAGCTGTCGGGATACCCAACACATAGACACCCGAAAGATCAGGATCATCAAACGTGATCGCATTCCAACCGACGACGGATAGGTATGGGGCTTCATCAAGGGTTTCGCGTCGACTTCCTTCGAAAACGGTGCTGATGGCGCGGGTGATTTGGTTATCGAGAACAGAGCTGCGCACATAGTCTCCCAGCATTTGCTGGATACGACTCTCAGAATAATCTTCTTGTTCATCACTTTGGGGGTATTTTGATAAGTCCACCCGCATTCCGGTCAAGACTCCCTCCCGCGATAAGCAGATCGTGTTAACCTGGGACATGGCTTCTACTGACCTGGCGCGATGAACCAACGCGCCGACTTTCGCCAGGTCGGCAGTACTGGCAGCATAAGTCACAATAATCATGAAGAACAACCCTGCAGGAGCAAGGCTGAAGATCATGCCGGCCACCTCATTAAAAAAGTCATCCGAGATCGGCAGGCTTATATTGAGATAGTTATAGATTAAGAAGATTGTGTAGAATGCCACCACAACCAGAAGAACACGCAGCACTCGGTTGATGATTTTTTCGATAGGGGTTAACTGCACCTTAATTTCTTCAGAACTTTCAATCAAGCTTGTGATGTATCGATCACTCCCAATTTTCTCAACCTGGTAAACTGCGTTACCGGACACGCAGAAAGTGCCTGCAAAAACCCAATCCCCCTCGTCTTTTGTGGAGCGCCTGTTCCCATCTCCCAACATTGACTCGTCAACCACCAGTCCAGATTGGTGGATGATTACGCCATCAGCCAGCAGCTCATCCCCTGGGCCAAAAGCTACAATATCATCTACCACCATTTCATTGGCGTCTATGCTGCGGGTTGTATGATCCCGGATCACCGTAACACGGGGACGGGTTTCTAAGAGAACGTCCTTGATTCGCAGCCGTGCAAAATACTCCTGGAAGACATTGACACCAATGTTGAGGCCCAAGACACCCAGGCTGAGCAGTGCATCCAAAGGTCGTCCAAATAAGAGCTGCACCAGCGCCAGACCCACAAGGCTGAGATTGAATATTGAGAGTACATTCTCGCGCCAGATTTCCTGCTTCGAACGGGTGGGTTTGAAGTGAATGGTGTTATCCAGACCTTCCTGAATGCGCGCTTCTGCCTCGGCTTCGCTTAACCCGCTGATTTTGCGAAGCAGTTTTTTTCGGACCGGTCGGCTGGTACCAGATTGCTGCTGCCTACGCCAGTATCTGATCAGGATGCCGGCCAGCAATGTCCACAGTGAGATAATGATGGCGATCAGGAAATTTCTGTTTCGGTGAGGGTTAGTTGTTGATGTTTCCATTTGTTAATTTAACTCGGATCGTGTAGGTCAGCTTTTCAAGACTCGAACACCAGCATGGGTGTTGTATAGAAATTATAAATTGGAATCTTACACATGGGTACTGGAATAAAATATCAGTCTTTTGACCATTAATCAAATTCGTTACTGGCACAGAGATGTTTTATTTTGGTTTCGCATATTGAAATCTTGAAAATTGATCTCTTTACTTGCCATCACCAGGAAATCTACAATTAACATTAAAATTCGCTAAATCATAAGGAGACTTGCTAAAATCATGTTTATAATTGGATAATATTAGTAGAATTATTACTTTGCTGGTGGATATGATGTTATCTAGAATTAGAATGATTGTCGATAGAAATCGTGCCCGTTCTTTTGTTCAGAATTCCCGCGCCTGGTATCTCACCTGTCAGGAAATATCTGCAGTGATGGGAGATGCACTTCACGATCAGTCGATCATCACGAAGGATATTGGTTATGTGATTGAGCAAGTTGATCGCAAGCTTTTTCATCTGGGGTTCTACATCTCAGAATCCTTGGAAACCTTACGAAGGCGCAATCCGAACCTCGCCCAGCGATTTGATCAGGTCACCCAGCAGGTTTACCAGCTGCGCAACCAGACGACAGTCTTCTTGATTCGCTCACAAGGTCCAGGTCCCATGTCAGGCGCTGAAACGGATGAAGGAATCAGCATGATCTATTATTATCGAGCCTTAGAAGAGGTGGGGTTTAAAGCCAGAGATTTGAAAGTAGAACTGGATCGTGAATTAAAAAATATTTGGCGAGATCTTCAGAAGATCATCATCCAGGA
>DATKXE010000252.1:0-2571 GCA_035529195.1 Anaerolineales bacterium | reverse complement strand
CAGTGAATCTGGTCAGCGCCGTTCCACATATCATCATAGTGAGTAATCACATCTTGGGCGACTGGACCGATGACTGACATGCCCAGGTCAAACAAATTGTCTCCTTCACCAGAAGGATGGTCCTTCGTGAAGTGAATGTAGTTGTAGTTAAAGCCTAAACTGGCAGCCAGCTTGCCATCCACGACCAACATCTTGTTATGGCTGTGCGGGTAAACTCTAGGGTAGTTGGCCACCTCAACTCGCCAGCCGATCTCCGGATCGACCATTTTCTCCACTCCAACTGTTTTGAGATCTTTGATCACCTCGATGATCTGGCTGCCCCAGGTGAAATCTGCAATGACAGGATAGTTGCCCAGCAGAATGCGTACCGTCATCCCGCGCGGATAATCCTCAGGATTGGCTTTAACTGACTTGTATAGATTGCCTATCGATTCAGACAAAATACTCCCTGGGCTGGGCTTGGTCTTGGTTTCCACGTACTGCATCACGTTGAACAGCACCTCATATTGCGCCACCTCGATCAGCCCTGATACCTGGTCAAAGCCGCCATTCAGCGTGACAGCCTGGTCGCTGTATGCCGGATCCGGATTGGGCGTGTAGATAATGCGATCAAACTCGTTGCGGCAGTAAGGAATTTCGGTTCCAGGAGGACGGGTATCCCCTCCCAAGAGAGCTTCAAATCCGGCCAGTTCCACAGGGCTGAGGTCTTCTTCTGAGCACTGGTAGTTTTCTTTAATCGATAGCAAGAGGTTTCCCGTTAGATCGGCAGCCTCTGTCCAGACAAGGATCATGTTGCCATCTGCATCACCCGACAGGGAGGCGAGAGCCTCTCCCTCAGTCTGACCCGCAATGACAGCCTCGCCCCATTCCCCATTCTGACGAACGCTCTCGACCAGCATGCTGGCCGGGTTGGTGACACCATTTGTGTCACGCACTTCCTGGGTATACCAGACGATATGGGGGGTTCCTTCCAGATCCAGTGCGATGGTTGGTGTACTGCTGCAGGATGGGAATTCGATCTGCTCAACAGATCCGCTGCCATTCTGGTATTGAATGATACCTTCGGGACTGCACCAGGCCTGGTGTTCAGTACCAGCCACTACTGCCATCTCCGCGCTGCTTGACGGCAGATCGAAGTCTATACTCCCCGCTGGGAGAGGCACTGGATCGCTCCAGCGGATGCCAGTGGTTTCTGGTGAGATCTGAGTTTGTAAGTTGGCTGGCCTGACGGTCAAAAAGCTGGATATCTTATTGATAATATTAACCACCGGCACGATGATGAATAAAGCCAGGATGGCAACTACAACGATCTGCCAGCGCGGGGATTGAACCAACTCGACCGGCTCACCCGCATCGACTGTTCGCAGTGCGATGCGGTCATAGGTCAGTCCAATTGCGCCGCCTCCGATGAAGTAGGGCATAACTAGAGCAATTAACAGGACCAATGTGGTGAGGATCGGTGTCGTCTCTAATCCATTTAGCGGGTTTATCCAGCGGATGAGAAGACCTGCAATGACACCGCCGATGGCGAATCCCAAAGTGGAAGCCAGGATCACCCGCCAGGTGTGGCGCAATTTTACGGTGGTGAAAGCTTGAATAAGACCGGTGACCAAACCGAAGATCAATCCAAACAATCCAAACAGGATGCCGAACTGCTCAACCCGATCAGAGGTGAAATTATTGTACAGCGCGATGAAGCTGGTTAACAGGAGGAAGATCATAATCAGGATGCCTGTACTGCCGGCGAAAGCGACAGCGCTGCCAGCGATCATTTTTCCCCGTCGTTCGGTGCCCATACTGCTGGCCAGCACCCAACCCCCGATCACGCCAGTAATCGCGCCTCCCAGCGCCAGCATAAACCAGGCGATCAATGGGATGGCCAACAGCTGCAGGAACGTTTGTTCCTCACCTACCAGGTTGAACAGCCAGGTCGTGAGGCCAAAGCGTCCAAACAGGTAGATGGCCAGGTAACCCACCACAGCACCTGCCGCGTAACCGAGGCCGTTAATAAGGAAACTGCGTGTCCTGGGTTTTAAGTTTTCCATGTTAATTACTCCTTTTTAGAGATTGCAGCGTGACTCTAAATTAAACTTAAGATTCTATTTTTTATTGCCTGCTTTATTGTAGCCTGATCTTCGGGCAAATTGGATAATGATCGCTGGTATCTGAGCCTCGCCAGACACCGGATTCGAAATCTCCGATACCTTCTATTGCCAGCAATTTATGCCAACCTTCTCCTGGCCCACAGCTCCTACCCGACATTGATGGAGATCCCCACCAGCATCAAAAGGGTGCTGATCAGGACATCCCAAGGTTTTTGAAAGAGCAGCTGCAGGACGATTAGAGATAACAAACCTAAATTAAATTTGGTCAATACGTATTTCCGCACTAAATCCCGGGTGGTTGGTCCTTCCGGTGCTTGCACGCTATCTTCCGCGCGAAGCCTGGCCGCGACCTCATCACTCGTCAAGCCATTTAGCTGGAATACCGAATCGGGATATGCGCTTTTATAGATTGAATAATCACTCATCAGGTTTGGATATCACTATCCATCTCAACAATCGAATTAAG
>DATKXE010000251.1:0-5485 GCA_035529195.1 Anaerolineales bacterium | reverse complement strand
GCAATATATTGTAAACGAATTCTCAATCAAATTAGAAATGTTAATCCTTATTCAGCGGATCAACTCGTGCAGTTTTGAATATACCAGCTCGATGTTGCCATCCGGACGACCAACCGTGATCAGGTCATGGGGCAAATTCAGCTCTTTCGGAAATTGGTACGAGAACAGGAACTGCTCACCGTGCTCCCGCCACCTTGCTTCAAATTCGGCGACCACATCGTTATTGACCGAGCCATCATTGGCATTGGTGATCACCAGGATAGCCCCCGCGGCGGGTTTGACACGCCTGGCATCCTCTTCGGCCGCGTAACCTAAGCGCATATTTTCGAATAGGGCGTGGGTGGGGTAGCGGGTATACGAATACGGTGCTGAATTGGGATTGTTTTCCTTGTTAATCGGGTCCCACCACTGGAAGAAATCCGGTAGCCTCAGCACCAGGTTGGTCAGAGGCCGGTTGAGGATGCTCGGGATAAAACCAATACCCACGAAGGGCGAGATCGGAACCGCAAGGTCCACGTCTGGGCGTTCTTGCAACAACCAGGTGGTCATCGACCCACCCCCTGATAGCCCAGCCACGATCACCCGTTCTCCCAATCCCTGGGCAATGTCCGCTGACCGGGAGGCAAACTCGGCCAGCTCTTCAGCAGTTAACCCTTTAAGCGGGTTGCCCAAGCGGTCTTTGATTCCATGTCGCGGGGTTCTGGGGATATAAACGTTGTAACCTTTCTCAAAAAACTCATGTCCCAATTGGCCGAACTGGTCAGGGCAGCTGGTGAAGCCATGCAGGAACACGATCGCGTTTTCCACCTGCATACCGTGGGCGAGCAGCCTGGTCCCACACACCGGATTGAGTTCCCCCAGTTCTGCTTCCTCGGATTGAATCGCCTCTATCCGGGCAACTGCATCTTCATAGCTGCTTGCTGGATTGGATCTGACCTCAGAATTTAGTTTAAAGGGTCTCAGTCCTAGAAAGATCAAGATGATTATTATAAGGAGGATAATCGCGATAATCATTGTCAATCAGGATCTGGCACGCAACCTTGCCAGCATTAATCCTCTCCTCCAACAGGAAAATCACCAGTGTTCTAAGCCTGCCAAACCACAATTAATCTATGCGCAAGGGTTTGATGCGCGATGATACTGATTTCTTGCTCTCGATTATTTTATGAAAATTCGCCAGCTGCTCTTGGTTTCTCGCTAATCCATCAAGTTGGAAGAAATATGCCTACTTCCTGCCAAAGATGAGATTGATGATCGCCAGCACAACCACTGCTCCAACGACGGCCACCAGCAGGCTCACCAGATTGAAACCAGTGACGCTGGCTCCACCGAAGAAGCTGAACAGCCAGCCACCCACAATCGCTCCGACGATCCCGGCAGCAATATTGGTGATGCACCCCATCCGGTCATTGCGTCCTGTGATCATGCTCGCGATCCAGCCAGCAATGCCTCCTAAGATGACCCATCCGATTACACTCATGACTCCTACCTCCTGTTATGGTTGGTTAGTTTAATTAACCCTCTTCTGGTATATTAGTTATTTAATTGTATCTGAAATATTCTGTGCGGCGAATGTTAATTTATTCCCTGTCCTTGTGGCCTCACTTCTAAGCAAAATCAAACCCACATATTTCATCTATCAATTATCTAGAATCAATTACCCCGGTTGTGTAAATCCTTCGGCTTCATCCAATTAACAACAAAACCTTCATAGAAATATGTTCAAATTCATTTAGCCGTAGATTCCATTTTCCGTTTCTTGGTCAGACTGATAATTATCCCGGCTCTCGGGTGGGTGAGTTCAGACGCTCAAAAGGTGACTTGATACCTTTTGACGTTTCATTGATAGCCTTTGAGAGTTGAAATTTCCGATAATCGGAATTAGTTAAATCGTGGGGAGGTGCTGATCTTGGCAAACTCAATAAGCGCAAAATTTCGTATTGCTTCAATAAACCATCCTCGGGGTATATCCGCAGCCTGGTTTGCTGTGGCAGCCTTGCCATTAATCTTACCTGTAATCGGTATGATGTTCTTAATCCTCGTGGTAAATTCTCTGCCCATCTGGACAGGGATTACTTTCCTTCTATCAGTCACCTTGCTTCCTTTAACAATCACTGCTCTGGCTGGATTCTTTATTGGTCCCCGAATTCTTTCGCTGCCACCTGGAAAAAACCCCACAAGCAGCGCTTTATGGATTAATCACCGCTATAGCAGCATTCATCTTATGGACTCTCATACTGGAGATCACCTCCAAATTGCTTGGCCATAACCCAATCGCCCCTGCAAGCGGCGATATCCCCGCTGCCGCGGTCATTGTAGCCTACCTGATTGTATTTCCAGCATTAGTGAGTTTAGTGATGGTATATGGCACCCTGGCAGGAACTTTTCTGCACATAGTTTTCTCAAGTACAAAACGTGTCTGGGATTAGACACACACCCAGATGAGAATAAAATCAATGCCAATATCGCAGCGTTTACTCTCAAGTCTGCTTTCCGCCATACCCGCCTTCTTATTTGGCGCTTGTACACTTACATTTTTCAGGGAGGAGTATTATTGGACCACTTACGCCATTGCAGCCCTGATATTTATCAGCACAAGCCTCATTCTTGGGTTCATAATACCGACCTGGTTGCATGGGGGTAAATTTAATTATCCCTGGCTGTGGTTGTTCATCGCCGGAAGTATGGCATGGCTGATCACCCTGCTTTTCCTGGCATTGTTGAATCTCTCTCCGATGTGCGTTGGGCAGGACAATGGGGATGGTATCAACAACTATTCCTTATGCATCCTGTATTCAGGCTTAGTTGCGTTGTTGTACTCCCCTGTCGAGCTGGTTATGCTCACACTCAGCGCCATTATCGGAGGAAAAATTCTGAGCGCACTCTACAAACCGGGAGAGGGGTAAATATCAGAAAATCTCGTAAGATGAGTCAACCAGGTTCAGATCTTCTCCTTGGGGAGGGGCTTCCGGACCGCTGGCTTTAAGCTGATCTCGGAAGAACTGGAAAGAGGGCAGGTTATTGACCACGTCCAGAGCTTCTTGATCGCTATACATCCCAAAGTGGATGAAAGTTTTTCCATCCTCCAAAATAAAAGAGCTGTATTTAATCCCCGGATGAGCGATTTCCTGCAAATCCGCCATTATCCGCCGTATATTGCGTTTGTTCGTGTCGGCATATTCAGCCTTGACCGTATATTGAACCTTAACTGCTTTCATTCTGCATACCTCCATTATAAATAGACTAATTCGGTCTTGTTTCATAATTCTATCATCTCCTAATGCCGAATCCTGCGACAAAAATATTTTGATCTGATTTTCATGCAGAAGTTGTCACGAGCCAGGATTCATTCAGGTACTTTCTTAATCACCTCTTCATGAGTATTGCCAATGGATTCACCCTCAATCCAACCTCATGTCATTTCGAGCGCAGCGAGAAATCCCTTTGACGCTCATTTAATATCCAAAACTTTATGGATTTCTCGTCGCAAAAAACGCTCCTCGAAATGACATTAATAAATACACCAATAACTTCACAAAAGATGGATGTCACGAAATCCTGAGAAAAACAAAGATTTTCCCTGGGCTATCCACAATTTCTAATCGCCAATCCAGAAGTCCCTTCCCAACTCACTTAAGCTGCGCTTAATACAATAAATAGTCAGGCATAAAGACAAATCGGCAGTCAAAATGCTATCCTTCTTGTCAATCCAATGGAAGGAAATATCTTCCTGAAGAAAGCAAATGATAAATAATAACTATTAAATCCAACTGAAAGAGGAGACGAATCAATGACCATGTCTAGCGTACGTGAATTGAACATGCAGGTAAAAGAAGCTGCCATCTTCCTGCAGGATTTGCTGGCTGAGATCAATAAAGTGATGGTTGGTCAGGAAGCCCTGGTTGAAAGAGTGCTGATCGCCTTATTAGCGGATGGGCACATCTTGCTGGAAGGTGTACCCGGTCTGGCGAAAACCCTGTTGATCAAAACCCTTGCCCAGGCAATTCGGGCTGATTTTTCACGCATCCAGTTCACCCCCGACCTGCTGCCGGCTGATTTGATCGGCACCCAGATCTACAATCCCCGCACAACCGAGTTCAGTGTCCACCAGGGACCCATTTTTGCTAACCTGATCCTGGCTGATGAAATCAACCGTGCTCCAGCCAAAGTACAGAGTGCCTTACTGGAAGCCATGCAGGAACGCCAGGTCACAATCGGTGATACCACCTATACCATGGAGGATCTCTTCATGGTGCTGGCGACTCAAAATCCTATCGAACAAGAAGGAACTTACCCCTTACCCGAAGCACAGGTTGACCGCTTCATGCTCAAGGTCAAAGTGGATTACCCGAACCGCGCTGAAGAGCGCCTGATCGTAGATCGCATGACCGGCGAAACGCTGCCAGAGGTTTATCCAGTAGTATCACCTGCCGATATATTACGGGCTCGTGAGATGGTGCGTCAGATCTACGTCGACGACAAGATTAAAGAATACGTGCTCGATCTGGTCCTGACCACCCGCCAACCAGGGAACAATGGACTCAGCGATTTGAACAACCTGATACATTTTGGAGCTTCCCCACGCGCCAGCATCAACATGATCACCGCCGCTCGGGCGCATGCATTCCTCAAGGGACGTGGTTTTGTCACCCCTGAGGACATCAAGCAGATCGCTCCCGACGTGCTGCGTCATCGTGTAATCGTCACCTATGAAGCGGAAGCCGAGAATATCTCTTCAGATCATATCGTCAGCCGCATCCTAAACCACACCGACGTACCCTAAGTAATGCTCAGCATAAGACATCAATGATCAGCGCCGGATTGCTGGTCATTGAGCCTTATGGAAAGCGAATGGAAGCACAATGTTAACCTCTGAACTTATAAAGAAAATTCACCGTATCGAAATTCGTACTCGCAGGCTGGTAAATGACAGCTATGCCGGTGAGTATCACTCGATCTTCAAAGGTCGTGGGATGGAATTCGATGAAGTTCGGCCTTACCAGATGGGGGATGAAATACGCAGCATCGATTGGAACGTGACCGCACGCACGGGTGAACCACATGTGAAACGATTCGTCGAAGAAAGGGAGCTGACCGTGATGCTGGTGGTGGATACCAGCGGATCGGAGAACTTTGGTTCGGTAAACCGCTTCAAGCGGGAACTGGCAGCAGAATTAACTGCAGTGCTCTCCTTCGCTGCAACAACCAACAACGACAAAGTCGGTTTGCTGATCTTCACCGACCGCGTTGAGTTGTTCATACCCCCACGAAAAGGACGCCGCCATGTGCTGCGCCTGATCCGCGAACTGCTGGCATTCGAACCTGAGAGCAGGGGGACCGATATTAAACTTGCCCTGGACACAGTCAACCAGATCCTTAAACGACGCAGTATTGTATTCCTGGTCTCCGACTTCTTAGTACCCGCCGAGAGCTACCAGCGAGAGCTAACCGTTACAAACAAACGTCACGATGTGATTTCAATCGA
>DATKXE010000250.1:0-3826 GCA_035529195.1 Anaerolineales bacterium | reverse complement strand
CGATCAAGAATCTGCCCCAGGAATTGGGCAAAGCCTATGGGGCTATCGGACAGTATTTAGCACTGCTGGGAGCGCAGCCTGCTGGAGCGCCATATGCAGCTTATTTCAATTTTGATATGAGCAATATGGAGGTAGAGATTGGTTTCCCGGTTTCCAGCAATCTGCCAGGCAAGGATGAGATCCAATCCGGTGAGGTCCCTGCAGGGAAAATCGCCCGATGCCTTTACACCGGTCCCTACAACAAGATCGAACCAGCTTACAACGCTCTCACAGCTTGGGTAAAAGAACAGGGATACGAAGCAACAGGGATCGCCTATGAGTTCTATTTGAACGATCCTGGCGAGGTAGCCCCGGAAGAGTTGATGACCCAGATTGTCTTTCCACTCAAAATCGATTAAAGAATCCGGGATCAATTTCGAACAACCTCACATAGGGGACAAGAATCACAGCTTACCGTCTCCAGACCAGTCATAAGCCTTCGCAGGGTTTCATTATCAGGTCAGGTGGGTGACTCAAGATATCTGACCAAACGCCACTGGAAAAGCGTATATTGGTGACAGCATGCATGAAATGATATTCGCCTGTTCCGCCGCAGGAACTAACGATGCTTCGAAAGCCCTGTTGATGGCAGAAAGCATTCGCAACTTCGCGGGGGCTTTCTCAGACCTCCCTTTTCTGCTGATGATGCCCCAAGGGGAGGGACAGCTGCCAAAAAAACTGCACACAAAGATTGAGCAACTGGAAGTACAACTGCACTCCTTTGAAATCGATCCCCAGGCAGCCAGTTTTCCGTTTGCAGGGAAAGTCGTGGCTTCTGCTTCCGCAGAAGCCTTATCTTTAGGAAAGTGTACCCAGCTGGTCTGGATGGATAGTGCTGCGTTGGTGGTTAATTCGCTGGATCAGCTGCTCCTTAACGGTGGGATCAGATTGGGTTACCGCCCGGTGGATCATCTCCTGATAGGGAATCCCTACAACCAACCAATCGACTCGTTCTGGGATTTCGTCTACAAATTCTGCGGGGTGAGTGAAGACGACATTTACCCTATGGTCACCAGCACTGACCAGGTGAAAATGCGCCCATACATTAATGCTGGAATGCTGGTAGTCCGACCGGAGGATAAACTGCTCCTGCGTTGGCGTGACACCTTCTTGGAGATTTATCAAGACAACCAACTTCTCGATTTTTATCAAGAGAATCGTTTATACACGATATTCATTCACCAGGCAGTACTGGCAGGCTGCACGATGACCTGTTACCAGCACTCAGAAATCGTGGAACTGCCTTTTCAGGTCAACTATCCACTGCACATGCACACCCAGTACCCACCCCACTTACGACCCACCACCTTGAACGAGTTGATCACGTTCCGTTATGAACAATACTTTACAAAACCAGAATGGCGGGATCTTATCCGGGTAGACCCACCTTTGAAAGATTGGCTCGAGCAGAGGGAAAAACTCTTAGCCCGGAATTGACACGGGAAGATATCCAAAACGGTTTATCGAAATTTCCAGTACTCAAACGATCCAAGATGATCAAAGAGATCACAGCCAAAGTCCTGCTGAATTCGGTTAGACAACCCGATGATTGGTTTGGGTTGAAGTACAACATGAATTTGTACCGTGGCTGCCAACACCAGTGCATCTATTGCGATTCGCGCAGCGCATGCTACCAGATCGAAAACTTCAGCGATGTCTTGGTTAAAGCGAATGCCATCGATCTTTTAAGGGATGAGCTGTCCCGAAAAAGAGTAAAAGGGACCATCGGTACTGGTTCAATTAACGACCCTTACATGCCGATAGAAGCGCAGCGCAAACTCACCCGTCAAGCGCTGCAGGTGATCGCTGAATTTCACTACCCGGTTCACATCATCACCAAGAGTGATCTGGTGCTGAGAGACCTGGATATATTGTGCGAGATCAACCAAGTTTACGCAGCTGTCAGCATCACGATTACAACCGCAGATGACATTTTGGGGAAGAAGGTTGAACCCGGGGCACCACGGGTTTCCGAGCGCTTCAAGGCTATCCAGATCTTGGCTGAAAATGGGATTAAAACCGGGGTGACTCTTATGCCTGTGCTACCCTTCCTGGAGGATAATCTAGATAATATCCACCAGGTCGTTTTTCGCGCCCATGAGGCTGGCGCGGAATACATCATCCCTTCATTTGGAATGTCATTACGCGATCGCCAGCGTGAATATTATTACCAAAAACTAGACCAACACTTTCCCGGATTGAGGGGTAAATACGAGCAGAATTTTGGTTACCAGTATCATGTACCAGCGGATAACACCCTCAATCTAGAACGTAAATTCCAGGATTGGTGTGCTGAATTTGGTATCGCCACCCGCATGCCCCGGTATTCTCCCCAGCAGGGCAACCAGATGCAGCTCTTATTTAAGCATCACTATTTACCCTAAACTCTAAATATTATCCTGCAATTTGTGATATTTTTTTAATACAGCTGAACGATAGATGGTCCGGAGTTGATCATTCTTCTCTGATGATCAGCGAAGAACTTGGTCCGCCAGGGTTGGCCGAGATGATTTGGCCACTTTTCCACAATTCCCCCTGGTAATTCCTCTCTCCCATGTGAGTCTCCCAGCCGCTCAGGGTGAATGGGATGGACCCCCCGGCAGTAATCCACTCACCATTGTACTTGCGAGCAATATGAACATGGGTACCGGTGGATTTACCCCGCTCACATGAGGGATGTCCTAAAGGTTCATCTGCAAAGACAGCTTTCCCCACCAGATTACCATCCGGGGCAGCGATGTGAAGATATACCAGCACCCATCCAGTTTGCTCATACCCATCGCCGTCTAAATCGAGCGCTACGACGCTGTCGCTGGCCCGGGTAACCACACCCGCGGCTGAGGCTGTCACCCAAGCTCGCGAGGTCGTACAAGCCGGCTCACCTGTGACAGGAGAAAAATCCAGAGCCCCGCGCGGGCTGCCTGCATTCCACGAACGGTGCGGTCCACCCGTGAAACTCCACCGCTCCCCTGGTGAATATGGCAGAAGCAAATCAGGTTGTGTCAAATCGGTTGGTAATAGAGGCCCAACTTGAGCTGCTCTGCGCCATGGATCACCATACATGGCGAAAAACAGGTCAATAAATCCATTCTCTTCGTATAAGATCTTTCGCCATTCTTCCTGAGCGGATATCTTTGACAAGACGGTTTGCAGCGCCACCGTACCTGCGTTCAGGCCCGGGTTCAGGCGAAGCTGGCTGCCATCCTGAAATGTCAAGCTGGTCCTATCCCCAGAACGCCAACCATAATAACCGACACCCAGATGTGTGGCGGTCAATACGAGCTCATAGTAAAGCCCCTTATAATCCGGCACAAAAAAACCGATCGGGTAATCAAGCTGGTCAGCATCCGCCAAACTTCCATAAACCCATCCGGATCGCAGTTCCAACAATGCCAGCAAAAGGCGGGGGTTGATCGAGTTCTCCAGGGAGACTTTGGTAACGATATCCGCTCCGGATAACCAGCTGCCATTGACCTGCTCATGATGTTCACTCAAGTAGCCACCAGCCGCGTTGATAAAATCTTCAATTTGGAAATCCTGGGCTGTTGGAGAATTGACCACCTCGGCATCGGGAAGCAAGATCTCTGCGAAGCGGGTCTCACTAATTTGGTTGGGAATTATCAGAATCTGTCCAGGGGAGAGCAATCCAAGATCGGGGATTAGCTCAGGTGAAATGATCTGATCTGGTTCGACCGCAAAGCGCTTCGCTACCGCGTGTAAAGTATCCCCAGAATTGGCCAGGTAGGTATATGAACTTCCACTGGCATCCAAATCCGGTGTTGCAGGT
>DATKXE010000249.1:0-3276 GCA_035529195.1 Anaerolineales bacterium | reverse complement strand
TGCCCCAATCTGTGCTGCCATCCCAGAGACCATTATACTTGTCGGGACCAAGACTTGCCAGCATGATCGTTTCGAACAAGTGCATCGCAGTCCACTGCTCACCCATGGCGAGCGGGGTTACTCCAGCTGCCTGCAAGGCATCCATCGCTGCAAACCACTCATCTAACGAGGTGGGGATGGAGATGCCGTTGTCGGCTAAGATCTGGGTATTGGACCAGAGCACATTTGCACGGTGAATATTCACGGGCACAGAATAGATATTTCCACCATCTGAGATGAGCGGAATGAGCGTCTCGGGCATCACATCCAGCCAGCCCTCTTCTTCGTACAAGAAGTTGAGCGGCTCGATCTTCTTATCTTTCACGTATGTGCCGATCAATTCCTGCCCGGCATGCCCCTGCCAGGAATCTGGGGGCTCATTTTGTGACAAGCGAGTAGCGAGCACCGCGCGAGCATTGGTGCCAGCACCACCTGCTACAGCTGAATTGACAAATTCAATATTGGGGTTCTTATCTTTAAAAACTTCGATCATGGCATCCAGACCTGCAGCTTCGCCACCGCCTGTCCACCAAGAGAACACTTCGACTTCACTCGGTTCACCTCCAGCAGGAGCACAGGCAACTAGCAGAACTGCTGTCATCAGTGCAACGCTAAGGATCTGAAGTGTTAAACTTTTCTTCCTCGACATTTCTTCCTCCTAAAACCTTTCTTGAAAATTTTTGTGTACACAGGTTTGATGTATCATTTGTGAATTATATTGTTTCTTCATCACCTCCTTGCTGATGAGGATCATAGTTTTCGGAAGGATACATCACTGAATAAACTCCATGGGATTTTTTTCTCCATGGATCCTATTTCTTAACAATTATACAATATTTTTTTCTTTCGTGAATAAAGTAGTTAATAAAAATTGAAATCTGGGGAAAACGAATCAGGAAATTGCGGAAGAACTTGTAATGAGTGAACGCACAATGCGCACACATATCACATAAATCCTCGCAAATTACGGCCAACGAACCGCACTCAAGCTGCCTGAGTGCACTTCGCCAGGGTAGGCTGCCTTGGAGGAGAAGAAGAAAGCGGTTAATTTAATCATCAATCATCGCCTCCAATCAATTTATATCAAAACAGCCCGGTGCAGCTGCGCCGGGCTGTTCGCTCGTGAATTCGAAATCTTTATTTAGTGGATTAAGTTTCCCCAATTCTTTTCAACGGCAATCTCTTTTTCAACCCTTACTCGAAATTTTCTAAGACTGCTGTCCTAACTCCACTTCGATGTTGAGCAGTTCCCCGTTCCGTAAGACGGTCAAAGCAACTTGTTCACCAGCGCCAACCTCCTGGAGATAGGCAGCTAATTCCTGTACGTTGGTGACATCATTTCCGTCCACGCGTGTGATCACATCACCTCCGATTATGACTGTTTCTCCATTGATCGTCACCGGCTCATCGCTGCCAAGTAAACCCGCGCTTTGGGCTGGGCTGTCTGGCTGCACTTGAAGGATTAAAACTCCACCTTGATTTTCAGTAAGATCCATCTCTCCTGCGATCTCTGGTGTGAGTGGAATACCAACTATTCCCAACCAGGCTCGTCCATTAACTGGCAGCGAAGGGAAAGCTGCCTGAACATTATCTCTTGGCCTGGCTGCGAGTGTTACTTTGATCTCCATTTCTTTACCATCTCGAATGATTTTCAAGTTGACTTCCTGATCGACAACGGAATTTGCAGAAAGGTATGCAATCAGATCATCCATATCCTGCACCAGATCACCATTAATGGCGATAATCACATCACCACCAACTTGCATATTTTGCCCTTCTATCATTACCTCGCGGTCACTACCTTGTAAACCCGCCTTGTCTGCAGGACCATCAGGGACAATTTCAGCAACCATGGCACCCCGCTGATCCAGATCCAGATCCATGGACTCGGCCAGGTCGGGGAAGAGCGAGATCCCAGTGATACCCAAGAATGGGTGTGAAAAACTACCATTTTCAATCAATTCCGGTACAACACGTTCTACAATCGAGGCTGGAATTACAAACCCGACGCCAGCATTTGCGCGTACCGGGGATTCGATAGCTGTGGTTACCCCGATTAATTCACCAGCCGCGTTCAATAAGACACCCCCGGAATTGCCAGGATTGATAGGCGCATCGGTTTGGATAACATTGGGAATGTTGTAAACAGGACCTCCAGTCAAGCCATCACTGGCTGGTAAGGAGCGGCCTAATGCACTGATGATACCGACGGTCATTGTGCCTTCCAGGCCGAACGGATTGCCAATAGCTATCGCTAATTGCCCGACCCGAACCTGCTCGGAATCTGCCAATTGGACTGGCACCAGGTGCTCAGCTGGGACATCCACCTTGATCACGGCCAGGTCACTATCTGGATCTGATCCAATAATTTCCGCCTCGACCACGGTCTCATCTGAGAAGGTGACTTCGATCAGCTCTGCGTTGGCTACCACATGATTATTTGTGATGATGTAGCCTTGCTGATCCCAGACAAATCCCGATCCCAGGCTCTGATTCGAGGGTAGGTGGGAATCTGGTAATTCAGGCATTTCCGGCAAAGGCGGGGCTTGTCCAGGATCAGGCAGGAAAGCGAATCCCTGCCCAACCACACGAATATTCACAACAGATGGACCTACTTGCTCGTATATTTCGGTTAATGTGCTTTCATAGGCTGCCAGCAATCCCGGTTCCAAAGGAAGCGTTTGGGGCTGCACAACCTGTGCGGATTCATCAGGATCCTGCACTTCTTGAGATTCGTTGCTCGATTCAACACGAATATCATTGGTAGTTCCCCCAAGTAAAGCCGCAGCAGGCGAGCTGCAGGCTGATGCGAGCAACCCAATCACTACCATTACCATTAGAACGGCTAAAGTTTTCTTTTTCATAGTTACCTCGTCTATTATTGATCCAATAAGATATGGTAAAGATAATCTCTAATATCCGCCAGGTCTTTAAAGGAAGCTATTGTTTAGCTTAAGGTCAGCTTAAGGTAATAAAGCCATCCAATAGATAGGAATTTACTTACTCAACAGGATGAAGAAAATCTCCGCATCCTTGGCAAGACTTATCCTTCCAACCAGATTAATTGCCTATCAGGAAAGCTGCTTATCTCACCCCCGGGTTCGGTTTATTTCTTGTTGATCAGGAACGCGGTAACCAGATAGTGAACTGGCTGCCTTCCCCCAGAGTACTTTGCAGCTCGATTTCCCCACCATGAGCATGCAGGATATCTTGAGCGATGCTGAGTCCCAATCCCAT
>DATKXE010000248.1:0-3156 GCA_035529195.1 Anaerolineales bacterium | reverse complement strand
TCCCTCGTTTAAATAGGTTCAGCAAGATCAGGCGAACAGCCCTCCCTAATAGCATACAGATTATTGCTGAACATGGATACTGGCACAGGCCTGATTATTACTCAGGTGAAGACCTTAAAGATCGCAAAGATAAACCCTAGGCATTTCAAGATTTAAAGGTATATTGGGGGGAATGACCTATAAGATATTAAATATCGATTATTTTTTTCTGGATGGCGTATTTGATTAATTCCCCCCGGTCGTGCAGATCTAATTTGTTCATCAAGTTAGTACGGTGGGATTGGACCGTCTTTACGGAAAGGCTCAAGATACCAGCGATCTCCTTACTCGTATAGCCTTCTGCGATCAGCTGCAATACCTCTCGTTCCCGTGCGGTTAATCCATTGGTAGTATCTTCCGGGCGGATATCTCCCCAGCGGAGATAGTCTTCAATCACCAAGCGTGTGATGGCCGGTGAAAGGACAGCTTCTCCCTGGTAAACTGTTCGAATTGCCCCCAAAAGGTCGCGTGCTGCGGCATCTTTCAAGACATATCCAAGTGCTCCAGCTGCTAATACCTGGCGGATATATTCTTCATTTTCATGCATGGTCAGGATGAGCACCTTCACTTGAGGGAAATCCCTCCGGATTTGACGCGTAGCTTCTAATCCGTTCAACAGCGGCATGGCGATATCCATGACGACCACGTCAGGAAGGAGTTGAGCGACCATCTTAACCGTGGCTTGGCCATCTTCGGCTTCGCCGACTACTTCCATATCCCCCAGATCTTCGATCAAAGCTCGGATTCCCTCTCGTAAAATTGTATGATCATCAGCTAACAGCACACGAATAGTGCTCATCTCACTCACCTCCGATCAAATCGCAGGGTACGCTGATCTGAATCCGGGTGCCTGTTCCTGGCATGGAAGCTAATTCAATGGTTCCACCAACCAATTCTACTCTTTCCTGCATTCCTAAAATACCCAGGTGCTGTAGTTGAAGCGCTTGTTCTCTAACCGAGCTCGGGTCGAATCCCTGCCCATCATCTTTGACCTCGAGAACCACACTCTCGCCTTTGTGAAGTAAACGAATTTCAGCTGATGTGGCTTGAGAGTGTCTGACGATGTTGTTAATTGCCTCCTGGGCAACCCGGAACAGAGTTGAATTTAACTGTGGGGAAAGCGCTTCACACTCGTTATCTCCAGTGACCTCAACCATAATACCAGCATCTTCGAGATTTGTGCGTGCATACCAGCGAATTGCGGGAAGCAGTCCCAGGTCATCGAGAATCGCTGGTCGCAGCCCATAAACGATCTTGCGCAGGTTTGCCAATGAGCCCTGAGCTAATTGGCGGGTTTCTGCCAGCCTTTCAAGAAGTGCTTGCTCATCAACCGGCAGCTGATTTTCGAGTCGTTCTAAATTAATGATCACCATTGAAAGGGATTGACCGGTGTCATCATGCAGGGTCAGGGCGATTTGCTTTCGTTCTTCCTCCAAAGCATTGATGGCTTGCTCAGACAGGGCGCGCAGCTCCAGGTTGCGTTCATTCAATTCTCTCACCAGCGAGTCCAGCGTGGCAGCAAGCTGGTATATATCCGGATCGGTTGGCTCTAATAAACGGGGATCAATTTGGGATTCTCCCTCTTGGACCTGGTCGACTAAAGAACTTAATTCTCTGAGAGGGCGCAGGGCGTTCTTGATGATCCAGAAGTTGATCATCACGCTGAGGGTTGTCCCAATTCCCAGGAATAAAAGTACCAACCACCAATCAGCCGCTTGATCGGCTAAACGCCTTACGATGTATGTCCCACCTATGGCGCCAATCGCAATCACAAATGCATTGCCAATCGCGATCCGATATAAGATTGGGGTTCTTCTTAGATTTTGTTGGAGAATGGTAATTATGCCCACGTTAGATGGGAGGTTAAAATTCTTCTGATGAGTCGCGCAATCTCAAGATGAGATGGGCGACATCACGCAGCTCTCCATCCGGAAGAATGAAATAATTATCGAGAATGCATTTCCTTACAAAACCAAGATTCTGGAAGGCTCTGATCACGGTAGCTTGCTCGTTGATAATTTGTGCTTCGATCATGTAAATATTGCGCCGTTTTGAAATATCAATCAAGGCTTTGATCATTCTAGAACCGACTCCCCGCCGGCGTACTTCTTTCGCCAGGTAGATCCTTACCTCAGCCCGGTGACGACCTGGACCTTCGAAAAAATGCAGAGTTGCACTGCCAACCATGCGTTCATTGATCACAGCAACCAGTGGGAATACGCCTTCGTAATCCAGGTTATCAACCCAACCCGCTACTAAATCGGCATCAGTGACATTATGACGCATATAACGCAGGTCTTCCAGGGAGATTTGCTGAAAGAGGTCGATCAGCTCCTGGCGGTCTTCTTTGGTCAGAGGTCGCAGAAGCACTCGACCACCATCAGATAATGTTAAGAGTTGCCGGAAGACTAAATCCTCTTTGGTAGCCATGGTACCCTCTCCTTGTGATATTTGGGACAATTCTATATGAGTATTATGGATTATTCCGGATTATTTTTATAGTGGCAAATGTCCTTATCAGAATAGGATAGTTTGCACGTGTGGGTAGGTTCAAGAAATTTGTGATTGCAGTAAACGTAATAAGGATCTGCGTGCTAATAAATCAGAGCTGACCATGCCGAGCACAGATTTTCCTGAGACCACTGGCATAGCAGAGATCTCGTGGTGTTCTAGCTTGCGAATCACTTCGAGTATTCCATCCTGAGGATCTACAGATATCACATCCCGGGTCATGACTTTCTCCAGGGGCAGATTATCTGGCGATCCAATGGCTGTCGCCCGGGTAATATCCCAATCTGTCACTACTCCTGCTAGTTCTGATTGATCATTTACCACCACTAAAATCGGACTACTTGCCTGGATAAGAGCGGCAGCTGCCTGTTTAACGGTGCTGTCTACTGGAATGGATGGCATTACCTCCATAATCTCAACAGCTTTACGATCGCTTTCCCTGGCTGCGATACGCCGGATGCTGATCCTCTCTGCCGCTTCGTTGGGGAGCATATCCGCGTCAGAGATCAAAAGGTCGATCAATTCCCGAATATTACGGCGGAGAACTTCATCCCGGTGGGATTCCGCAGCTACTCGTCGCTTTTCTGCCAGTTCGGATAATTCTAC
>DATKXE010000247.1:0-6321 GCA_035529195.1 Anaerolineales bacterium | reverse complement strand
ATCGACAAAGATCGGCCAGCATCTTGAACCTGATGAAATTCTAGAGATCATGGATGGCGGTTTGCAGCGCCTGGCCAGACCAATCAAGGCACATGGCGGTCGGGTGACGCGCTTCACGGGTGATGGTTTCAAAGCTGTGTTCGGTGAACCAACGGCACAGGAAAATGATGCCGAAATGGCAGTCCGAGCTGGTCTCGAGATATTGGACGATGCCAAGGCTTATGCCGTGGAGCTGGAAGAGAAATGGCACCTGACCGGTTTTAATATTCGGGTTGGCATCAACACTGGCATGGTTGCCGTCGGGGGGATCACCGAATCAGATGACACAGTGATGGGATTGACGGTGAACCTGGGGGCTCGCCTGGAAAGCGCAGCTCCGACCGGGGGCTTATTAATTTCACAGACCACTTACCGGCACGTGCGCGGCATATTTGAATTTGAATCTCTGCCTCCCGTGAAAGCCAAGGGATTTGATGAACCGATCCCGGTTTACCTGGTTGTGGGATCAAAGCCAAAAGCTTTTCACACCAAAACGCGCGGCGTGGAGGGTGTGAACACCCGCATGATCGGTCGCGAAGCAGACCTCAAACGCCTGCAAGATGCCTACTTCGCTGCTGTTGAAGACAGTGAATGTCAGGTTGTCACGGTTATTGGCGAGGCGGGGATTGGTAAATCCCGCTTGCTGGAAGAGTTTGAAAACTGGATGGAAGAACGGCCAGACCACGCCTATCTCTTGAAAGGTCGCAGCAGCCCAGAGTTCCAAGACTCCCCATATTCGCTTTTACGAGATATGTTTTCTCACCGCTTCCAGATTCAAGCGAGCGATCGGGTAAAAGAAGTCCAGCACAAATTTGAAGCCGGTATAAGCGAAATCCCTCTCCAGGAAGAGAAGCACAGCATGTGGGCGCACTTCATCGGTCAGCTGCTGGGATTCAATTTCACCACCAGCCCATATCTGGTGGGAGTTCTGGATGATGCCATGCAGCTGCGCGATCGAGCCTGGATTTACTTGGGGGAGTTTATCAAGTCAACCGCAACCAGCACACCAGTTATTGTTTTCCTGGACGATGTTCATTGGGCTGATGATAACTCTCTTGATGTGGTCAATTACCTGGCCCAGAGTTTATCGGACCAGCGTGTGTTGATCATCTGTTTGGCAAGGTCGCTGCTCCTCGAACGCCGGCCCCTTTGGGGAGAAGGGCAAAAATCTCACACAAAATTAGATCTGGATGCCCTCTCGACCCGGGACTGCCGCCGCCTGGTCGAGGACATTCTCCAAAAAATGGGTCAGGTACCCTTAGCGCTGCGCGAGCTGGTTGTCAGCGGCGCCGAAGGCAATCCCTTCTATATTGAAGAGCTGATCAAAATGTTGATCGATTCTGGGGTGATCCACACCGGGAGCGAGCGCTGGTTGGTTGATCCAACCAGCCTGGCTGACATATTGGCGGACCTGAACGTACCCAGTACGCTGACTGCCTTACTGCAAGCTCGCCTGGATCAGCTCGATCCAGATGAGAGAAACGTACTGCAGCAAGCCTCCGTTGTAGGCCGGGTGTTTTGGGATGATGTCATTCACTACCTCTCTTCCACCTCCAGCCTCCAGCAGCCAGAGCAGGTGGATATTTCCGCCCTCCTGGAAACCTTACGCCAGAAAGAAATGATTTACCACCGGGAGATTTCGTCTCTGGGTCGCGCGCAAGAATACTCCTTCAAACACACCATTCTGCGGGATGTCACCTACGACTCAATCCTGAAGAAAGTCCGCCAGTCATACCATGCACTAGTCGTCGAATGGCTGCTCCAGGAAAGCGTTGAAAGATCCGGGGAATTCACCGGCATGATTGCTGAACACCTGGAATTGGCTGGTGAAACTCAACGCGCGGTTGCTTTCTATCGTCAGGCCGGAGAACAAGCGGCGCGCCAATATGCCAACCAATCTGCCTTGAAATATTTAGGCCATGCTCTGGAATTGACTTCAGAAGTGGATCTGGACGAACGCTATTGCATCCTGTTCGCCAGGGAACAGGTATATAGTTTGCTGGGTTCCCGAAACGAACAGGGACAAGACCTTGAGCAGCTGGTTGAGCTCGCCGCGCAGCTCAACGACGAACACAAACGGGGTGAGGTAGCTCTTCTCCAGGCGGCAGCAGCTTCAGAAACAAGCAATTACCCTCTGATCATCAGCCATGCCCAGGAAGTGATCCGCATTTCCCAATCTCTCCACATTCCAAGATTAGAAACCAGAGCCAACCTTTTGCTGGGCCGCGCCCTGCTTTCAAAAGGGGAATATCCGCATGCCGAGGCGTGCTTCAACCAGGCATTGCAGCTCGCAGAGAAATCCGCATTATCCAACCTGAAAGCGGATAGCTTGCGATATCTGGGTGTCGTTAGTGAAAGGCTGGGCAATCTATCCAATGCGATCGATCACTTTGAAAAGTCCTTGCAGCTATACCGCCAGATTGGCGATCGCCGCGGTGAAGGAAAAACCCTCAACCAGTTGGGAAACATCTTGCTCCTGCAGGGAGATCACACCGGCGGCATGCGCTACTACGATCAATTTTTGAAAATCAGCCGCGAGATTGGGGACCGCTGGGGCGAGAGTCAGGTCATCCGTAATATCGCCGACACCTACCTCAACCAGTATGATTACGGTGGGGCGAGCAAGTATTTCGAGCAAGCTTTAGAGATCACGCGTGAAATCGGCAACCGGACCATCGAATCCAGTGCCCTGGTGGGTCTGGGGAATATGTATCTCGAACAAGGTGAATACACCAAAGCCAAAGACGTTTTCGAGCAGTCTTTGAATATCGCCCGCGAGATAGGAAATAAACCCTGGGAGGCAAAAACTCTCAGCCAAATTGGTCGCTATTTCCACCGTCAGGGAGATTATCTGCGCGCAAAAAGCTATTATGAACAGGCGATCGATATTTACGAGCTGCTCGGCAACCAGCTGAGCAGCAGCCGGGTCTTGGTGGATCTCAGCCTGCTGCACCATCATCTGGGTGATGATGAGACTGCACTTCAGAAAGGCAAAGCTGCTCTCCGCATCGCGGAAGAGTCCGGTCACCCAAAATATCTTGGGCGCTCCTTGACTCAAACCGGCCGCGCCTTGGCTGGATTGGGAAATTATGAGGGTGCTGAAAAACACTACCTGAGGGCAAAAGATAGTTTTTCGCAGATCAACCAGGATAACCTGCAGATGGAACCGCTGGCAGGTTTATCTGCCGTATGCTTGGCAGCTGGCAACCAGGCATCTGCTAAAACTCATGTCGATCATATCCTCAACCACCTGGAATCAGCTCAAACTTCAGCAGTAGATGATCAACCAGACCAGGCTGGAGCTGTACCCGGATTGGCAGGCACGCGTGATCCAATGTGGATTTACCTGATGTGTTTCCGGGTGCTGGCAGCAGTCCAGGATCAGCGTGCCGGGGATATCCTCAGAACCGCGCAAAGCCTTGTCGAACAGCAGGCGTCAAAAATTTCCGATCCTGATTTGCACTATTCATTCTTGAATAATGTAAAAGCAAACCAGGAAATTCAATCCTTATATGAGCGGGGAGGATTTGATTGAAAGAGAAATTACTTGCTCGTACACCATTATTTAACTGCCTGCCTGAGGATGAAATCAGCAGGCTCGCGGAAACCCTGCGCGTTCTGGAAATACCACCCAGCAAAGTATTATTCCAGGAAGGGGAGATCGGTGATCGCTTCTATATCATCATTCAGGGACAAATCGAAGTGATTAAAGCCCTGGGTACACCGGAAGAGCGATCGATCGGTTTGCGTGGTCCGGGTGAATTTGTCGGCGAGCTAAGTTTAATCAACCGTGCTGGGTTGAGGACTGCCAGCGTCAGATCCTTTGGACCCACGCATTTGTGGGAGATGTCTCACGAAGAATTCGATGACCTGTTGCACCGCCAGCCAAAAATGGCCTTCGAGCTGGTCAATGTGCTCAGCGAGCGCCTGACGAATGCGCATGACTCAACCATCCAGGATTTGCAGGAGAAGAACCTGCAGTTAACCGAAGCTTACCAGGAATTAAAGACTGCCCAGGCTCAAATCATCGAGAAGGAAAAGCTGGAAAGGGAGCTGCAGGTTGCATTTGAGATCCAAACCAGCATCCTCCCACAAACCCTTCCAGAATTAGATGGTTATGATTTTGGAGCCATGATGGTACCCGCGCGAGCTGTCGGGGGAGATTTCTTCGATATCATCTCCTTGAGCTCGAATAAGGTGGGTATCATCATTGGAGATGTGGCTGATAAAGGGGTGCCCTCCGCCATCTTCATGGCCCAAACGCATGCCCTTTTATATGCCATGGCCAACCGGAACGATTCACCTACCCAGGTTTTGCAGCACGTGAACGAACTGCTGCTCAAGATTGGCGAATCGAGTCTATTTGTGACCGTGCTCTATGGTGTGCTGGATAGAACGACCAATCTTTTTTCATATGCCCGGGCTGGACACGAGCTGCCGATCATCGTAACTGCGGATGGCATGGCAGAAATTGCACCTTACGACCAGGGCCAGTTGATGGGCATCCTGGACGACCTCATTCTTGACGAACAAACTGTGAGCGTCCCAGTAGGGGGTATGATTTTGCTCTATACTGATGGCGTGATCGATGCCCGGCATTCCAACGGGGAATCTTTCGGAATGCAGCGTTTGGTCGATTTTATCAAGCAGATGCGCACTGGTTCAGCGCAAGATCATTGCGATCAGCTCTGGCAGACGCTTTGCGAATTCCAGAGCAAAGACGCCCAGGAAGACGATGTCACTATTGTTGCAGTGAAATCAACAAACTAAGTGTGTCAGCACTTTTATTACGGAGGAAATTAATGGTACGTACCAATTTGAGATTATTTTTTGCAGTAGCAACCTTTGGATTACTGATCATACTGCTCGTGGCTTGTTCCACACCAGTCGAGACCGAAACGGTTGAGAGTCCCACACAGATCGTCCAGGAAACTTCAACTGATGTTCCCTCTCAACCGACACCTTTGCCTCAGCAGGAACCTTTTCCGGATGGCCTGGTGCAAATCCCTGTACCAAATTCGGCCTTTGAAACAGCCTCCCGGTTGAAGGATGCCGAACACCCGGTCCGGGACGATTATCGACTGGTGCAGGAACTCCTGGGCATGCGGCCTGAGGAGTTGATCCCCGAAGTACCCGATGCGAGCGAATATGAGGTCAATGATACGGAAAGATTCAACATCATCCTGCGACCTGGCAGCAATGATTTTGAACAGCTAACCGCTCAAATCCGCCACATCAGCGAAAACGCCGTGTGGTGGAAAGCCAGCGGCTCTCGTTTGTTGGATTCTGAGTTGGTCGCCCTGGCAGATTTGTATGAGCAGCTTGTGGAACCCATCGCCCACCTGGCGTTTGGCCGCGAGCTTTCGCCGGGGATCGATGGAGATTCTCGCGCCCATTTCTTGCTGGTTGATGAGGACGATTGGGGCGGAACCTTTGGTTACTTCAGCAATATTAATCAGTTCCCAATATCGATGCAGCCAAATTCCAATCAAAAAGAGATGCTGGTGATCAACACCGCCCGGGCGCGGGTCGATTCGATCAGCACCGCTGGAAAGCTGGCCCATGAATTCCAGCACCTGATCCACTGGAATCTGGATCCCAACGAAGACCAGTGGCTCAATGAGGCCATGGCGGAATTGGCTTATTACTTTACCGGCGCCCCAGAACCCACCAGTGCTCTGGGTCCGACCAACGCGGAGCTGTTTGCAGAGAATCCGGATATGCAGTTAACCGCTCGCCCGGAGAGAAGGTTTGGTGAGGCAGACAAATCCTCATACATCCACTACGCGGGAGAAAAACTGTTCACGATCTATCTGCTGGACAAATTCGGTCCCGAATTCATCAGAAGCGTAGCAAATAATCCCAATCCGGGTGTCCTGAGCATCCAGGAAGAACTGGACAAATTACCCGAAGCGCCTCGCTTTGAAGATGTGTTTGCAAACTGGTTGGTAGCCAACCTGGTCGACCAGTCACAAATTCAGGAAGGCCAATTTGGCTACAGCGAATATGATCCCGTTCCCCTGATCATGAATAGAACCAAGATCAGTGCTGCGGATCCAGAACCGATCCAGGATCAGCTGCTGCCTTACGCTGCGCATTATTACGAAATGCGCAGCAGCGACACAACGAATGTGACCTTCAATGGCTCCACTTTAGCCCGTTTGACACCGGTCGACCCACCCAGTGGTGAGTACACCTGGTACTCCAACCGCGGCGATCAGAACGAATTTACTCTGACCAATACCTTTGACCTGTCGGAATTAGATTCTGCCACCCTGGATT
>DATKXE010000246.1:0-3556 GCA_035529195.1 Anaerolineales bacterium | reverse complement strand
GTACCATCGCGGTATTCAGTGGGGAGGTTAAGCATTCGGTTCCTCCTGCAGAAACACCCATTCTCTTACGTAACTGTTATTGATTTGTTACCATTTTATCATCTTAATGCGGCTTGCACAACTGCAAGTATTGATCTGGTTAGAATTAGCCCCCAATTGTTCGTTCAGAAGCGCTCTTGAAGTTCCATATCAAAAGGATTATTCCCAGACCAAACAGGATCAATCCCATGGTTACACTCAATGGCTTAAACTGCAAATCAATTTCGTGCGACCCTGGTTTCAGATCCACCCCCATAAGGATTCCATTTTGGAAAAATATTTCACTTAATTCGCCATCTATCCGCACTTGCCATCCAGGATATAAAATTTCAGAAACGACCAGCGTTCCAGGTCCAGATGCTGAGAGTTGGATGCGGTTGGCAGTTCTTTGTGTAATTATTGCTGGCCTGATCTCTTCTCCAATTAAAACAACCCCGGACTGCACCCAAGCCGGAAATCTCCGTCTCTCATTCTTGTAGATGTAAACATCACCAATTTTCTGATCTAGGATCAAGCCTTCCACTTCCAATTGGAAATCAGATACCACGTAGCCAACATTTAATAATCCTAATTGCACCGGATCTGGTGAATAAGATTCATTATCAACTTTGGGCTCACCGTTGGCAAATGGTGGCAAGGTCACACTGTACCCATACCTGGGAACACCTGTGGCTTCATCCATAAAGCGCACGTAATCCGCAATTTGCAAGGGGTCAACACCATCGGCCATCCTTATTCCGTAGCGGACTGCGGTTTGTTGGGGAATGCTGTAAGATGGCGAATATGTCCGTGTATCTCCCCCTCGGAGCGCGATATACTGGGCAACTTGTTCCCTTTCAGAAAGCACCTGTTCAGCTTTTCTCCCCACAAAACTATTTAAATCAACCATAACCAAATCGATCACGGCGATTAGGAACACACCGCCAATCCAGATAGTCATCGGAACTTTAGATTTTATACCAACCCCAATCCACACTGCACTGATCACCATTCCGACAGTCCCCCACAGCATTCCGTTTGGGATCTCACCAAAATACCAACTGAATCCAACCAGCAGCAACAGTGCGAATCCAACCGTCCCAAAGAGTGTTAATCCCAAAATTCTTACCCGCCGTGAGGTCGATTTTTGGTATATCGCATCGATCCCATACCCCGCGAGGGCTGCAATCCCTAAACCTGTTAGGAAAAGTGCCCTTGATGGAACTCGCAGCAAGCTAATCAAGGGCAATGCTGCGACCATTTCCGAAGCGGGTAAATGCGAACCGAGTGCTACAAAGATGCTCGCCAAGCTCAGGAAACCCCAATAATATTTGTTGCGCGCCCCACTCAACAAAAGGCCAGACAGAGCCAAAAGAGCAACAATAGCACCACTGTAGAGAACCCACTCATGATTGGTGCCGCTATTGGGAAACAGCAAGCCCAATAGATTTAGCACCGGGATTGAATGAGCGAGCACATCTCCAGCTGCAAGGTCTGACCTAGTGGATAGTGCAGAGAATTCGATCAGCGGAAGGAGCAAAGGCGCAGCTAAGAGTAATGCCAGTGCAGTTTGTTTGAAAAGTTCTTTAATCAAAACTCGCCAATTCCACTGCGAGTGAAATGCTGAATACGCCCACCAAACCACTGTCGCATAAGCTCCCCAGCGCACATCGGCCAGGAATATCAATGCCAACACTGCACCAGGTGGTACCTTGAAAAACCTTGAGTTCTTAACTAAGACTCGCTGACTCAACAGAAGCCAAGGTGTCCAAGGCACGGCGTACAACAATGTCAAGTGACCCGCCCCGTAATGTGCAAATATTTTTGGAAGCAGTGCGAAGGCTAGACCTGCCATCAGCGCAGCTGCCTGTTCGAGCCCTTCTTCTCTCATCAGCCGGTATAAACCAATGCCTCCCCAGATCAGATGTAAACCGATCAACAGGTTAAATCCAAGCGGCAAAGGCAAGATCAACACCAACCAACCTGGTGGGTACCACATTCCTGATAAGGGGTTTGCTGCGAATGGATACCCGCTCATTATTGTCGAGGACCACAAGGGAATTTCATGCCAATTCGCAATCGCCTGCCTTAGAAAAATCGCATTTGGATAATGGGTTATGGTCAAATCGGAAAAGGAAGAGTATGATGCCGGGTAAGGAAACAAACCGATCGATGGAATTAATAAGAGTAATGGCAGGCCCAGAATCCAAACTGATGGTAGCCGACAGATGGCTGTAAACACCTGGCGCCATATACTTCCTCTCTCTGAATCTTTAATTATTGCTGGTTTCTCACTCAATCCAATCTCCGCCGCTGTGAAGCTATATTGGTTTCAAGTCCTTTAATAGGTATAGGAGCGCTGCTATTTAATTTGGAATATTTGCAGGTCTCCTGCTTCAAAAACGAGCTCATAACCCTGACTTATGTTTATCATACCCAATTCGCGCTCCCGGTTGCCATAAAACAGGTATTCAGCACCAAGGATTGCTTGTTCGTCAAATCCATACTCTGCCCCGGAAAAGAAACTCAGCAGCTGGGTTTCCCTGTTTACAGCATCCGGCGTTTCAAAGGGATGGCCGTACAACACCCTGCGGCCTGTATAAGCTGGGATGAATAATCCCATTTCGGGGCTGGCCAGGATCACAGCCTCTGCCTCCGTATTGACTTCAAGCCATAAAAGCCCCTGGTATTCATCCTGTGACAGGTATATACTCTCTTCTTTCCCCCGAATTGCATGCAATCCACCCAGGATAATCATCAAATTTGTCGGGATGATCATAATGATCACCAGACACAATGCCGCCAAACCAAATATTCTCTTCCTGGAAAATAGTTGATCCAATCCAATTGCTGCTAAGCCAGCCAGAGGGATCATATAGCCTGTGATAAACCTGCGCTGCAAGCTCCATGGAATGTAGAGCAGCAGAAACCCCAATCCGGCCCAAAGTAATAGTACCCTGGTATTTTCTTTATTTCTTTTTACAGCAAAATATACTCCAGGAATCGCCATCAGAAGGATTGGAGAATAGGAAATCAGCAGTTCCCAGATCGGTGGCGATGCAGTTAAATTTTGCGCATTCCATGCTGCCAGGACTGGGTCGCTGCGGGTCACCCACACCTGGTAGGCCAAGACCGGAAAGCTGCCCAGCAGCATCAAAATAAACTTCTCCCCGGGCTCAGTTTGCCTCAAGAGAGATTTCACTATTTGGTATGCACCCCGAAGGTCTTTCCGTTCATCAGTTTTTACCCACACTTCCCAAATCACAAGTCCTGCCAGTACAGCTCCTGCGATTACGACACCAAAAGGAAGTATTATGGCGAGTAGAAATCCTGCAGCCACAATTAATATGCGGTGAAGGTTGGACTGCTCATCTTCCCAGTGGTTGTCCTTGTCCAGTCTTGGAGTCAGGATCCACAACATTATCGCTAAACCCAATGGGAAATGAGGATTGGCATAAGCCGCAAGGAATGGGTATCCTTCTGCAACCCAAAAATCAGCACTGAAAATGCCGAACATCGACGCCAACCAACCCATACC
>DATKXE010000245.1:0-3649 GCA_035529195.1 Anaerolineales bacterium | reverse complement strand
AGAAGTGCAGAGCGCCCTTTCATCTCCTGCAGGGCGCTCTTGAGAGGAGCAAGTTCGATCTCAGCCATACCTTACTCGCCCGTCACAGATTGCTGAGCCTCCCAGGCCAGCTGCCAGGAATCATAAGCTTCAGCCCAATTGTGATCATCGACCAGCAGCTGTTTATTGATGCCATCCCGGTCTTTGATGATAAATGTCCTGACGGAGGTGCCATCATCGATGATTTCGACAGTGCAGTCGATTGGAGTCACTTCCTCGCGCAGGAAATGCCAGCCAAAATGAGACTCGCAGGCAGGCTGCCAACAGTTGCAGTTACGTCGATCTAAGGTAATTTTCATATCGATCTCCTTTCTTGTTTGGCGGGAAATCTTATCCTGGTTTCCATCCATAGAGCTGCACTGCGAAAACAGGACGGTCCAATGTTTTATTTTAACTGAAAATTACGAAACTGATCTCAAGGTCGGGAAAACACCAGCTGCCAGGAACCCCAATAACGCGAGCCGCTTTCAGTCTCACATTCAGCGGGGGTGATATCAGGAACTGATTGACCGCCATCTGCCATACGCACCTGATAGAGAACCCCAGGATCCATCAAGAAATCAGCATACCCTAATCCAATTTCGGGTTTTAATCCGGTAAAGAAGAAATCATCTCCAGAATCCCAGGTGATGATGACCGCTTGCCCGGGGAGGGGGGCACCGGAAGAATCTTCGGCAATGACCTGGATTAATGGATTGGGTAAATCAACATCGCAGACGAAGGTATTGGTCTGCAGTACAAAAGGTGATCCAGGTGTAACGGATGGTGTGCGCGTGGGTAATGGAGTCGCAGTTGAAAGAATGAGATTGGTCTCTTGTGGATCCGGATTGGTAGGAGAAAGTGAAGGACTCACCGCAGCCGCGTTAGCTGTTTCCACAGGTGTCATTTCTGATGGTGCGGGATCGGTGGTTGACTGAGCAGGGTTAGCGGTATTCTGGTTATGGGTGGGCGTCAGGCTGGGAACAGGAGATGGAATGGCAGCAGAATCACCCTGCCCCAAAGCGACGGCCAGTAGACCCAGCGCCTGCGCTTCCAGGGGAGATTTGCCCCCTCCCAATGTGCGTTGGGCTTGTTCAGCGAGAACCCGGGCTACATCGCTATCACCCAGCAGCGCCAAGCGCGCTTCGGCGCGTGGTAAATTACCGGTAGCGACGAAGGCCGAGGCGATCATAGCCCGGTATTGATCTTTAAATTCGGACTGTAAAGAGGCAGGAGATGTATCCTGGTGTCCCTGTGGCGCGATCAGCCAGGCGTATACCAGCCCCAGAATGATACCGATCGCAAAACCGGTTAACAGATACCAGTGACCGCGTTCATCTCTCACGGCTGGACACCCCCGGGGCTGGGAATCCAGGTTTGCAGTTCGCTGGCCAGCTGGCTCAGCAATTCCTGATCGGAATCAGCATAATTGATTTGGGCGGCTAAAATCATCCCTTGCCGAACGATCTCCGCTGGATGGCTATCTCCCAAAACGGCAAGCCGCCGGGCTGCCAGATCTAAATCCCCCTCAGCCTGGTAGGCTTCAGCAACCATGAGAATATAATCTGTCTGGTAATCCGAGCGCAGTTTGGCAGGAGTGGTATCAACATACTTGACCGGATTGATCACCCAGCCATACAGCAAGCCGAGGCCAACCCCGAGTATCACTAAGAGCAAGAACCAAATCCAGCGTCTCATCGAGTTCTATTGTGCCACAGACCTTTTGCCTGGGCAAGTGCGGGTCTTGTGATCGTATTTAAGGAAGAGTGCCTGGCTTTACGACAGACCGCAGTGAAAACCAGGCACTCAACTTCTCTATTTATGGGGAACGGATCAGCGCTTCTTCAGGATTTCACGAAAAACTGCGAGCAGCAGCATTACATTTTCGAGCCGGCTGCTGTAGCCCATGAGACCAATGCGCCAGATTTGGCCAGCGAGCGGGCCGAAACCTCCGGCAATCTCCAGATTGTAATCGTTGAGCAACTGCTTACGAACCGCTAAACCATCGACGCCTGGAGGGATGACCGCGGTGGTTAAAGTGGTTAAGCGGTACTCTTCTGGCACGAATAATGAAATATCCAGGTCTTCCAGTCCAGCCCAAAGCACCTCGGCATTGGCCCGGTGACGTGCGAACCGCTCTTCCAGGCCTTCTTCCGCCACCATGCGCAAAGCCTCCCGCAGAGCATAATTGGCGTTAATGGGTGCGGTGTGGTGATAGGTGCGTTCGCTGCCCCAATAATTTTCTAATAAAGAGAGGTCGAGGTACCAATTGCGGACAGGGGTGGAGCGATTGCGAAGGACTTGGCGAGCGCGGGGTGAGACGGTCAGCGGTGCCAGACCAGGAGGTGCAGACATGCTTTTCTGGGTACCGCTGAAGGCAACGTCTACTTCCCAAGCATCAATTTCGACTGGCAGCCCTCCCAAGGAGGTGACGGTGTCCAACACCAGCAGGGCTCCGTTCGCGTGAGCAGCAGCTGCGATCTCAGCAATCCCGGACTGCAGGACTCCGGTGGAGGTCTCAGCGTGGACCAGTGCCAGCAGCTTATATTTTTTCTGGCTAAGGGCAGTCTTGATCTCGTCGGGGTCAAATGCCTCGCCCCAGGGTCGATCGATGCGATCAACTTGAGCTCCATAGCGACCTGCCATCTCAACCATGCGTTCACCAAAATAACCCATTACTGCGATCAGCACGTTGTCACCCGGTTCAATAAAATTACACAACGCGGCTTCCATTCCTGCGCTGCCGGTTCCAGAGACTGGCACGGTGAGCTCGTTTTCAGTCTGAAATGCAAAGCGCAGCAGCTCCTGAACTTCCTTCATCAGGTTGAGAAATTCAGGGTCAAGGTGACCGATTACGGGATAGGAAAGCGCATGTAAGACACGTGGGGCAACCATACTGGGCCCAGGTCCTAAAAGGATGCGGGGGGAAATGTTTAAATCTTTGTAATTCTTGGCTTCCATTATGTTCTCCTAAGTGAATGTTTCGATGTTAAGTGTCAATCAATAGTTTACAACAAACTTGCCCGGGTGTTAAGCTCTTTGCATAAATACAGCCTCCTGAAAGAGTTCAATTCTTCCAGGAGGATTCTGTGAGGAGGAAATAGGGAGATCTACTTAACTAAGGTTTGCCTCCATTCCCTTTATTCGAACCATCACCCTGTTGAGGATCGGGATTCGAGCTGGCGCCATCACCACCAGTCCCAGAGTCTGGATTTTGGTTTGCATCTGATCCCGTACCAGGGCCATTGCCACCTTCAGGAGCAGGACCAGGTCCGGGGTTACCCTGCGGGTGGTCTTCTTCTGCATTAGGACCGGGTCCAAATCCGTTTTCACCTACTGGATCACAACTTGTGTTCTGGCAGGCCTCATTCTTAGGCGTTGGATCTTGCGGACCAGGGCTGAATCCCTGCTCTCCGGGTTCTGGTTCAAAGGAAGGACCTGGTCCGGGACCATAGCCTTGATTAAACTGCGGTTCCTGGTCAAAACGAGTGCGGACCTGGGCTTGCTGGCGGAGTTTATATGGCTCTTCTAAGCCTAATTCTGCCCAGCTGAGGCGGGATTGAATCATCTCCCTGGTTCTGAGCAGAAGGGGATCATGATCAAGAACATCTGATAAGGCTCCTATTTGCTT
>DATKXE010000244.1:0-2873 GCA_035529195.1 Anaerolineales bacterium | reverse complement strand
ATTTCCCCAGCAGCAATCAGCTCATCCGCGCTTTCATCTACCCCCAGGCGATCCCATTGGTCGTCATTGAAATTCTGACCGTGGATTAAATAAAGCACTGGGAAACGGGTATCCTCCAGCTGGTCATAACATGGAGGCAGGTAAATCCGGTAGCTCAAGGGCAGCGGCAGCAAGTCAGTGCGCACATCTCCCTGTTCAATGCGCCCGCCTTCCTCCCAGCAGGCCAGTCGCTCCGGGGTGGGACTGGATGAGGGGCTTGCGGTCGCAGCTGGTGTCCGGCTTGCTGTAGCGCTTGGGCTTGGGGAAGGAGAGGGTGAGGGAGAGACAGTGGAAGTTGTGGTTGGACTGCTTGTAGCAGTGAGTCTCTCCATGGCTGCAGGGATCGTCTCTGAGGGCCGCACTGCCGCACAGGCAGTAAACACCGCTAACATAGAGACGATTAATATAATCATTAAATAGCGGATCAACTTTTCACCAGGTTTTCATTCAATGCGGGGATTTTCAATCTCAAAATTCTTCGCACCAATTTTATTGGCGCGAAGAAGAGAATTATCACTTGATTCCTACCCAGTCCGGTCGGGCTGGTAAGTAATTGAAGGTAAATATTTCTGTCTGAATTCTGTCTACCGCTCTTCCACCGTGAACTTGATCGCTGTACGAATTTTTTCGTCGATTTCCACGTCCACAAACTCGGATATGAAGACAACGTCGAAGCCATCCTGTGCCAGGTAGCTCCTTGAGAGCGCCAGGGCTTTAACAGATTGATTCACCGCGCTGGCCCCGATGGCTTGAACTTCAACCAGATGATTTTCGCGGAAAACTCCGGCAATCGCCCCGGCAACAGCAGATGTTCGGGAGGTGCCCTTAACCCTGATAACGTCCATTATGCACTCCTCGTATTGTTAGCAATCATGAGCGGACCCCTTTTTTGAGGAGCAGTATTTTCTAACTGCGCGTATTTACTTGTCTAGATTTCATTCTACAAGATTTTTGTGTGCGGGGCAAGCTTTATTCAATAGGTAATATTCATCGAAGCAATGGATAGTTTAACTTTTATTCGCACGATCTTCATCATTTGTACATATTTTTGTGACATAATTAACCTGATAGCAGAAATCCACCTTCAATACCCGTATCTTTTGGGTATTTTCTGCGTCACACTTAACGAGTAAATGGATACATACCAAGCAGAATTACTCCACCGGGCAAGAGAATTTGACCCGCAAGCTCTAGCTGAAATCTACGATTCCTACAGCTCAGGCTTGTATGGTTATGCATTACGCTTATTGGGAGATCCGCATACCGCTGAGGATTGTGTCGCCGAAACATTTTCGCGATTTCTAAAAGCCCTTCACGCCGGCAAAGGACCAGGAAAACAGATCAAAGCATATCTTTACCGCATTGCTCATAATTGGATTGTCGACCTTTATCGCCAGTCCCCAGAGCAATGCCTGCCGCTGGAAGAGGCTAGAAACCTTGCTAATACTATCCGTGTGGAAGAACAGGTTGACCGCAGGATCCTGCAGGACCAGCTGCGGGCGGCACTATTCCAGCTCACCCCAGATCAGCGCCAGGTGATTATGCTGGTGTTCATTGAAGGATGGGGAAAAAACGAAGTGGCCGCAGCCCTGGGTAAACCAGTTGGTGCGGTGAAGTCTCTCCAGCACCGCGCATTAAACTCCCTGAGGAAAATCTTGGGGTTAACAGATCATGAGGCACAAAATGAAGCACTCCGAAGAATTGCTAGATTTACAACTTGAGACCTGGTTCTCTAGCCTGCGGCTGATCTCGCCTCGCAGCCCACGGGCAGCGCAATCTGGTCGCAGCGCTTTCCTCGCCGAAGCTCGATCGCTCTCCACACCCGTATCTAAAATGGGTGACCGGCGTCTTAATTGGTGGAAAGACTCGCTTTCCAAATACTTTAATATCAAGGAGTATTCACCAATGTATACCACGATAGCATCCTTAGTACTGGTCCTAGGTCTGATGTTTGGAGGCACTGGGGCAACTGTCTTAGCTGCCCAGGGCAGCCTTCCAAACCAATCCCTCTACCAGGTAAAAACCTTCGCGGAAGATTTCGCGCTGCGCAACACCTTTCGCAATACGCAAAGGCTCCAACTGGAGTTGGATTATGCTGATCGCCGGGTCACCGAGATGGTTCGTCTGCGAGAGATGGGCCTGGAGGTGCCTGAGCCTGCACTCGAGCGATTGGAAAAGCACCTGGATCAAGCTTTGATCTTAGCCGCCCAATCCGGAGAGGGAGAGATGATCCGGGCTCTTAACCAGATTCGTGAGAGATTGCAAAAGCAAATAGGAGCCTTATCAGATGTTCTTGATCATGATCCCCTTCTGCTCAGAACCAGGGAGATGATTCAATCCCGTTTGAGATGGGTAGAATTAGGTCTAGATGAGCCAAATCAACTCCGCCAGCAAGCCCAAGTCCGCACTCAATTTGACCAGGAACCGCAGTTTGATCAAGGCTACGGTCCCGGACCAGGTCCTTCCTTTGAACCAGGACCCGGAGAGCAGGAGTTCAGCCCTGGTCCGCAAGCGCCAAACCCCAAGAATGAGGCCTGCCAGAATGAAAGTTGTGATCCAGTAGGTGAAAACGGATTTGGACCCGGTCCTAATGCAGAAGAAGACCACCCGCAGGGTAACCCGGAACCTGATCCAGCTCATGAAGGTGGCAATGGCCCTGGTACGGGATCAGATGCAAACCAAAATCCTGACTCTGGGACTGGTGGTGATGGCACCAGCTCGAATCCCGATCCTCAACAGGGTGATGGTTCGAATAAAGGGAACGGAGGCAAACCTTAGTTAAGTAGATCTCCCAATATCCTCCTCACAGAAGCCTCCTGGATGAATTGAACTCT
>DATKXE010000243.1:0-3075 GCA_035529195.1 Anaerolineales bacterium | reverse complement strand
ATACTTTATCCGCTACTTCTTCGGAGAAAGCCCGGAACGAGGTCCATTTCCCGCCTATCAGATGGTAAAGAGGAAAAGCAAACTTCTCGCCAGGAGGGGTAATTTGTATGCTGTGATCTCTGCTTATCTGGCCAGTGGTTGTCGATTCACTGGCTGGTAATGGACGGACTCCGGAAAATGTAAATAATATTTGATCACGATCAATGGAAATCTCCGGAAAAACGATCTTTACCATGTTGATGAAATAATCAATCTCTTCATCCGTGCAACGCACAGCTTCTGGATCTTTGACTGGTAAATCCGTGGTCCCGATCATGACCTTATCTTCAAATGGGGAGATCAACACTATCCGTCCATCCGTATTCTCAAAGAAAAATTCATTCTCACCGATTAACTGGCGAAGATCTGGATGATGTATGATAAGATGAGAACCTTTGGTACCCCCGATAAATTGTGATTTATACCCCAGCTTCTCATTAGTGATGTCAATCCACGGTCCCGAAGCATTGATCACAATCCTGGGTTCAATTTCGAGGATATCCCCGGTCATTTGGTCTTTTAGAGTGATGGTATTTTTTGTTGAACCAATTGTTGGTAGGTAATTCAACGCATGTGCGTTCGGATTAGCGCGCTCCCCATCCAGCAGCATATCGATACAAAGTCGTTCAGGAGCAAGCAGTAAACCGTCGTAATATCTGGCGGAATAAATAATATCTGGATTGATCCCGGAGAATATTTTCCGGGTTTCCTGCTGTGAGAAGAATTGATGCTTGGGGACAATCCTATCTTTACCGGTGTAAGCATCATAGAGCATCAGCCCGACCTTTATAACGATAGCGCCTCTTTCTGAGGGTTTGTCCAGCATGCCGAAGAATTTCAATGGTGCATTAAATAGACCTGAAAACAGTTTAAAAATAGGAATAATTGTTGGGAGAGGTTTTACATAATGGGGTGCATTCTTTAAGAGGTAATTTCGTTCTTGTACCGCTTCCCTGACCAAACGAAATTCTCCGTTTTCCAGATACCGAATTCCACCGTGGATCATATGTGATGAAGCTGCACTGGCTCCGGAACAAAAGTCAATGCGGTCCACCAATAACACATCCACACCCTGGAAGGCGAGGTCGCGAAATGTACCGATACCGTTTACACCAGCTCCGATGATGAGCACTGAAACCCGAGGATTCTTGCGAAGATGATCTAATACTTCCTGACGATTCATAAAGTGATCGCTTTACCAACCGGATTCCAAGTCACGACTCAACCCAATCAAAGGTGCGTGTGACCGTTTTTTTCCACTCTGTAAATAAGGTTGTACGAGTAACGGGATCCATTTGGGGCTGCCAGGCTTTTTCCTGCTCCCAATTTGTGCGCAGATCATCGCTGTTTTCCCAAAAGCCAACCGCCAGTCCAGCTGCGTAGGCAGCTCCCAATGCTGTAGTTTCGGAGATTTTAGGTCGTACTACCGTAACATCGAGAATATCCGCCTGGAACTGCATCAGCATATCATTTGTCACCATACCCCCATCCACTTTCAGCTGGGATAACTCGACACCGGAATCAGCCTGCATGGCATCCAGGACCTCCCGGGTTTGGAAGGCAGTAGCTTCCAACGCGGCTCGAGCGATGTGGCCTTTATTTACAAAGCGGGTGAGACCTGCAATGACCCCGCGAGCGTCGGACCGCCAGTATGGGGCGAACAAGCCGGAGAATGCAGGTACAAAATATACCCCACCATTATCCTTCACGCTGTTCGCCAGCGCTTCAATTTCTGAGGATTCTTTGATCAAGCCCAGGTTGTCCCGCAGCCATTGGACCAAAGCTCCTGTTATGGCGACGGAACCTTCCAGGGCGTAGTGCGCTGGTTTCTCTCCAAACTGGTAAGCCACAGTGGTCAGCAAACCACTTTCAGAGGCAACCAGCTCTTCCCCGGTATTGAGCAGCAGGAAGCAGCCAGTGCCGTAGGTATTTTTTGCTTCTCCAGGGTGAAAGCAGGTTTGCCCTACCAACGCTGCCTGCTGGTCACCCAGGTCGCCGCAAATTGGAATTAAGGCTTGGAATGGACCTGTTGGAGTGCTGGTTCCCCATGTCTCAGGGTCGCTTGACGGTACAATCCTGGGCAGAATCTGTCGAGGGATATCGAAAGTGCTGAGAATTTCCTCATCCCAATCGAGTGATTCTAGATTCATCAGCTGGGTGCGGCTTGCATTGGTTACATCAGTGACGTGTGAACTACTTTCCGGTCCTCCGGTGAGGCACCAGATTAACCAAGTATCGATATTGCCAAACAGGGCATCACCCCGTTCAGCTGCCGCTCTGGCACCAGGGACATTCTCTAAAATCCAGATAATCTTGGGAGCGGAGAAATAAGTTGCCAGAGGCAGTCCAGTTTGTTGCCGAAAACGATCGCTGCCCCCATCCTGAGCCAAGTTATCGCAAATCCCTTTTGTGCGAGTATCCTGCCAGACGATGGCGTTGCCAAAGGGTTTCCCGGTATTTTTATCCCAGAGCAAGGTTGTTTCGCGCTGGTTGGTAATACCAATGGCCTGGACTTGATCGGCTGAAATATCTTTCTTGGCCAATGCCTGGCGAACAACAGCTTGCGTGCAATCCCAGACTTCAAGCGGGTCGTGTTCAACCCAACCGGGCTGGGGGAATATTTGGGTATGTTCCTTTTGGGAAACACTGGCAATTGTTCCATCATGATCGAAAAGCATGCAGCGGGTGCTGGTTGTTCCCTGGTCAATCGCAGCGATGTAATTCGGCATATTTCCCTCGATCGTAATAATTGTTTTGCGATGATTAACTGATGACGACTCGTTAACCTGGTTTGAATTTTAACAGGATTTCATCGGACCATGTAATTTATTATGGGATTGAATCAAGGGTAAAATTATCCTGGCCGGACATAGATACGTCTGGACCTTATGGAAACCTCCACAACAGGTGATCAGTGAAACTATTCAACACACTCTCCAAGACAATCGAAACCTTCAGACCACAAGGGGATCAAGTCACAATATATGTCTGTGGGATCACGCCATATGACACGACACATCTGGGACATGCCTTTAC
>DATKXE010000242.1:0-3187 GCA_035529195.1 Anaerolineales bacterium | reverse complement strand
ATCGGTCGAGATCTTCCGCTGCATTAACCCCCAATGTCTCCAGGATCGCCTGCAGCAGGTCGATTTGAGCCTGGGCGGAGATCAGTTCCGCTTTGGATAATTCGATGGCCGCCGCAGCCCCGTCAAGATCTGCCGAAGTAGTCTCGATCGTGGTCAGGGTACGTTCAGTGAGGGGTTGGTTGTAGACCCAGATGCCGATCACCCCGGCCAGACTCAGGACGAAGAAGATGCAGCTGAGCACGATGATCACCAGGGAGATGATGCGTTTTATTGAAGATTTCTGTGCTGTTTCCAAATTAGGCACCTCGAAGTGTAATTAACGGACGGTCAAGAAGATGTGAATGCATTCTTGCCGGATAAAATCTCACCTTCCCATAAACATCATGACTGTCTGGGAAGGTGATAAATTATACCGTGATCTATATCCAACAAAACTAACTTGAATCCTAAACACGGAACAGGTGGGATGCAGGAGCGGATGGTGGTAAGTCTCGGGCTATTGGGCTGGCAGCGGTCAAAGTACCTTATATTACCTGCTTGCGGCAGGGACCATCCTGATGTTCAGCCTTTCGGAGCATATGCTGGCGAACTGCACGAGAGAATTCCCGTGAGATCGCCTGATATCGGGATATAATAAAATAACACAGACCGTTCCACAAAAAGGCAATGGTATGCAAATAACGGGAGCCGAAGTCACACCAATCACCTTGAACGTGAAGCAGCCAATACAAATGGCCCACCTGCCACTGATCGAAAGCATCACTGTGGTTTTTGTACGTTTGGATTTATCCACCGGGCAGAGCGCTTGGGGCTGCACTGTCGCTCACCAGAGTTTGACGGGCGATAAACCAGAAGATGTGATCAAGGCCTGCCAGGATTGCGCAACTATGGTTCCCGACCTGCATCCGACCAATATCGAATATTCACTCGATCAATTAATACCGCTGGTGGAAGATGCTCCCTCAGCCATGTGTGCCTTTGACCTCGCTTTCCATGACCTGTTGGGACTGGCGAGCGGGATGCCGCTTTACCGATTATTGGGCGGTTATCGCAATTCCATCCAGACCTCAGCCACCATTCCCAATGGCACGATTGAGGAGAGTGTAAAAATTGCCCGGATCAGAGCCAAATCTGGTTTCCACATGTTGAAAATAAAAGGGGGGTTCGATCCTGAAGAGGATGTGCGCCGGGTACGAGGAATCCATCGCACATTACCGCATCACATCCTGCGCCTGGACCCGGATGGGGCTTACACAGTTCAGGCGGCGATAGAAGTAGCCCGTGCCCTGGAGGGAAAGATAGAGATGCTCGAGCAGCCAACCGCGGTGGATGATCTCGAAGGGCTGCGGCAGGTTAAGGAACAAAGCCCGGTGCCGATCCTGGCTGACCAGAGCGCGATGGGGCCGACTTCGGTCTTGAATCTGGCCGCAAGAGACATCACCGATGGGGTGAGCGTCAAGATGGCCACCTGCGGCGGTTTACGCTGCGCCGGGCAGATCGATGCGATTGCCCGGGCGGCAAAGATGGCAACCATGGTCAGCTGCTTAATCGAACCGGCTTTGTTGATCGCAGCCGGGTTGAGCTTTGCCTTGTCAAGCCCCAATATCAAATATGCGGACTTAGATGGCTACCTGGAACTGGTTGACGATCCCAGCCAGGCCGGTTTTCAGCTTGAGGAAGGCTGGTTGACCGCCAGCGAGGTGCCAGGTTTGGGCTGTACAGTAAATCTGAATTAATCATCTTCTAAACCATACGGTTCTCCAACTGCACGTCGTTGGTATAAAATCCACTTCTTTAGAATCTCGTTTCCCATTTGAGACCCTCCTGGATGATTATTGGTTCCACGTGGTGAAGCGTATCATTTACGGAATATAATTATCGCTTTTTGCGATCTTCTGCTTATGCTAAAATTATTTTTATGATCGAGATCCACGACCTGCAAAAGGTAATCGCTGGCCAGACGGTGGTCGATATCGACTCGCTCTCTGTTAATCCAGGTGAGATAACTGGGATCGTTGGACCAGTTGGCAGCAGCATAGAGGTGGTTTTTGAACTGCTCAGCGGACAGGAGCGTCCTACTGCGGGGAAAGTGCGCATAGCCGATTTTGATCCCTACCTGGATCGGGATGAATTTAGCCACCAGGTCGGCGTACTTTTCGCAGAAGACAACCTGTACACTCGCCAGTCACCGCGCGCCAATCTTGATTTTTACCGCCGTTTATACAGGCTGCCGCCGCAGCGTACAGGAGAAATCCTGCTTGAGGTTGGACTGGCAGATCATGCGGAAACCAAAGTTAACGAGTTGTCTTCCAGCCTAATGCGTCGGCTGGCATTTGGGCGGGCCATCTTGCACCGCCCTGCTGTGCTGCTCCTGGATGAACCCTTTGCTATGTGCGACGCGATGTGCGTTTCCTTGATTGGAGATCTGATTCGCCAGCACGCTCAAGGAGGGGGCACAGCCCTGATCCTGGCCCATGATGATGATCATCTCAACCAGCTGTGCGATGTGATCTACAGGTTCGATCACGGTCGCGTGATAGATTCTTACCGTCCCGCTGAGGCAGAACAGCAGAGCTTGCCCTTCATGATCCCAGCAAAGTTGGAACATACGATCGCTCTGGTCGACCCGGCGGATATCCTGTATGTTTATGCCCAGGATGACCGCACCTACCTGCAGACTGAAGAAGGCAGCTTGAGGACCCAATTTACCATGGGTGAGCTGGAACAGCGCCTTTCGCTCAGAGGATTCTTCCGTGCTCACCGGGGATATCTGGTTAATTTGCAGCACGTCAAGGAGGTAATCCCCTACACTCGCGATAGCTTCAGCTTACGTTTGAAGGATGCAGACGGGACGAAAATCCCATTGAGTAAATCGGCTGCCAAGGAACTGCGCGATATTCTAGGGTATTAATCGTTTCGAAAATAAACAAAAATACCAATTCAATTGTTTGTTTAGGGGATTTGAGTTTACAAGTTACTTCATTTTTTTCCACTTTCATAACCATTTTCAGTCGCCATTCACCCCAAGTTTCAGGCTGTTCACTGCCTGAAACAGCCTGCTACCGCGTTTTTGTTGCAGAGTGTTTTCCTTTTAACTATACTGTGACTAGAAATCCAAACCATAAACAGAAACCTTGTTGGATGAATGTCCCATTAGTTTTAAAAGGAGTTGTAAACATGATTGATA